>QMWS01000145.1 GCA_003661745.1 Thermoprotei archaeon
ACTTAAGTGTTTCGATCCCCTTTGTTGTAGTCTTGTGACCCCATTCCCTCCACCTTTTGCAATGCACACTTGTGGTTGCGCGCTGCCTGCGCACCGAGCATAGATCTATTTTATGGCTATAAAATCAAGTAGTTATAATAAATTGCAGAGTCGTGGGAAAGGGACAATCGCGGAGGATACGCCTGCGTTCCCCTCAGGCAATGTCGCGGCCTCAGGCAGACAGATCGATCCTATGCAGGGAGATATGGAACCAGTAGAGCAGGGGAATGAACTGATGCGCTGAAGATTATTGATAGCTTATCCTGAATTTCCTCTGCATGTATTCTATGTATTCATTACCATGCTGGACATTCAGGATCCACAGCTGGTAGTGTTTGTCGTGGGGAACCTTATGGGCCTTCACGTATTCAGCTGGATAGAACATAACCGGAACCCTATCCTTGTGGTAGACGGCCATTAGCTCGGCGATTGCAACGGATAAAACGCTCCATGGCATGTCATCCGGGTTTGTCACCAATACCTTAATCCCGTTGAGGAGTTCGGATAGATTGAGGCCCAGGTCTGACTGATTCACAATCAGAACCGCGTTCAACCCTCCTTTATGTTTCAAGGAGTACGCCTTCCATTTCCGCACAAAGCCAAGTCGCGCGTAGAGTGCCTCAAGGGGCTCATCGTCAAATACCTCCTGGTCCAAGCCCAAGGCATCCAGGAGAAGGCCTCCCGAGTAATATCTATAGAACCTGTTCAGATCCCACAGATCCATTGACGAACACTCCTCAAGGGACCACTCCCTGGAAAGAGGAGCGCCTATGGAAAGGCTCGTATAGGAAAGATAGGAAAACAGATCCATGGAGCAGCCGCGGGGGTTCTTCAGGTATCTAGTAAATCCGCCAAACACGCTATTGGGGAATCTGTTCTCCGGCCGAAAATAGCACATCACGTAGTCCATTTTTGCGGAGGGGAGACGATACAGATCATTCAGGTAATGCATAATCTGCTTCAGCACTATAAAGCCGCTCCTCTTGTTATCAATGGCCTTGGCGGCGTGGTGGTGGATCATCCAAGCCCTTTCATAGGCGCGTACCATGGAAATATGGCCATAAATGTGCCCGTTCTTCTGGTAGGTGAAGTGCCGCGCAATCTCAGGACTCTCCTGGTAGAGCTTTCTGTAGGTTTCCTTGAAATCCTCTCGATGAGACTGTATCAGGCGGTACTTCATGGGGTAGATAAAACCGGTATCAAAGAAGAATTCCCACAGGGCATCCATGTCCACCCGGCTTGAAATGTATGTGTTCGGCTCTATTGCATTGCTGATGAGGTGGGTCAGCTGACTGTACGTGGTGATATCCATGTCCAGTATGGAAAGCCCGCAGCGAACATGGTTCTCCTTGTCCTCAGAACGATAGATCACCTGCGCGGTGCACCCCATCCTCAAGGCCCCGGCAAAATCGATTGTCAGATCCGGGATAATCATGCCCGGCATTAGAACGCTCTCATCTGCCTTCTCGTATAGGGAAAACCCGGAGGTAGAGATGTTTAAAATTTCGCGTTGGATCTGCTTGCTTAAAAAAGGGTGGTTGAAGATGATCGTGGGTGAGGGAGTAAGCCGTTGCCGGGGATTTCGGATCAGTCTCTTCTTGAATAAGTCTATTCTCTGCTGTGTTGGCATGAGCACAATTTCCCTCAGTTGATGGCCGCCACGCTGTCGAACGCACCGACACGTACCGGAGAATAATATCTTATCACCTTGCCGTAAGGCCACGGTGACCGGAGAATCAGGATTGAACCAATGGAAGGAACAATACGGCTCAGGCCTCACCTTGATCTTGAATCCGTTCGAGTTGAAATCAAGCAATTGCCCCTTGGCGATAAATCCGTCTTGGATCAAGTCCACAGCAATATCCTGACACGTATATCGTCTCGTTTTCCTTTGCCCGGTGGCATAGCTTGTATCCGGTAATCGAACGCTAATCCCTTTCTTATCCATCTCCTCTAGGATACCCGGCACGATGATCATCGACTGTCCATCATCGATGATGAGATGCATAAACTGGTAGCTCTCCAAATCGAGCTCTTCTGGGTACTCCTCTGACCATCTGGAGGTGAGTTTCTCTCCAAGGCAGGGCTCGGGATACGCGCGGATAATGATGCTCTCCTCGAATCTGCGATGGCCTAAATGGACCAAGGTATATCCATCCATGAAGTGCAGGTAGTTCAGCGTGTTGCTAAGCTCCTCCTTACTGATCGTACCGGCGTTCTCCAAGGCATGGATTAGATCTCGATGTTGGAACAACCAGGGGGGTAATCGGTGCTCTCTTCCAGAGAACCTTTTAATAGGTGCTATCTTCTTCGAAAGGTCCCTTGCTGATCCATCCTCACCCATAGTACCCTCCCCTTTGGCTATTGCTCTAATGTGTGCCCTTGACCCTTATCTGGGGCTAATCAAAAACCGATTAGGATCTCCATATCCCCAGATCGTTACCCACTCTTTTCTCAATAACCGTGCCAATTGGCGAGCAAGCATCACATAATACCGAAATCCCCATGGCCTATGAATGCAGGCCCCATATAAGGGCATAAAATCTCTTTCTATGCGACTTCCAGGATACAGGGTCCATATCTCGTGCCGCTTTCAGGGACAGCCGGTGGTTAGCGTGACCAACCTTCTCTGCAAGGATACGTGAAAATGCACAGTACGTAGTGAATCAGTGCACACCACAGTGTGCACTCCAATAGAAGTTCCCACCTCTTCTCGGATATATTTTGAAAAAGTCTGTACTGCTTGACTCACTATATAAAAATAGAAATATGCATGTATTTAAACAAGTACGAGTTAATAGTCTATGCAGTACTTAAGAAAGGCCTTTTAAACGTCTCGGAAATTCTAAAACTTATTGAAATTAAAAAGGCTTTTTTAAGACTGTTTCCTGTTGTCTCACACATGGAATAATGGAATGGTGGAATATTGGAGTGTTGGTTTTAAAAGCAATGATCCATTTATTAACTTCCCTTTCAAGAGAAATCTTACCAATAAACCACTGGCCCATTTTCTTAACAACCCCTGTCTGCCGACAGGCAGGCATTATTCCAT
>QMWS01000146.1 GCA_003661745.1 Thermoprotei archaeon
ACAGTGATCAGTAGCCATGTCACCAAGAGGTAGCCGTCTTCTTTCGACCTCGACCCAACTACGCAGAATAGCTTCTACTCTCGGGTCTTCTCTCTGGTCTAGGTAGATTTTCAATCGGTTCACCTCTCTCATACTTTACGGAACCAGCACATCCTTCGTCGTCTTCCCAAACAGTAACTGTTACTTCACGTTCTTCACCAAGTAGACTCCTAACAATCCACGCAACGAACGTCGCTATGTCTTCGCAACTCATAGCTCCAAAGTTCCATAGACTGTAGCCGAACTTGTTATCCATCGCTTCCATAACTGCATCTCGTAGCCTCTTGAATTCGATTTCACGTGAGCCAGTAGTCTCTACTTGAAAAAGAATGACGAAGTGATGCATATGGAGTTGTGCTAGTTCAGGATACTTTGTTTGACCTGGCCAGCAGTGAACACCATCTTTGTGTATACGAACTAGGATCTTAGTATCCAAGTGATCACCTCCTTTCCCTCAATTGCGACGCTACTCTTTCTAGGAGCAGTAGGATCTTGCATCCTTCGGGTGTCCAGGCATAACACCAGAAGTTGCAAGCTCTGCTCTTGTCTAGCCAGCAAAACTTTGGAATAACTATTTCTGATTTCTCGTCAGTTTTCGAACTTGTTTCCAAGCATACCACCTCCTATAGGATCTTTATAGGCGCCTTATGCTTGAACGTTTTCGATAGCAAGTCTTTCACCATGTGATACAAGTGTCCTTCCCTGTTCAACGATTTGTACAGCTCCTCGTCGACTCTCTCTACTCGTACTCTCACTGCCTCATCAGGAGTTCTAACACCTCTCATCACCGAACAGAGGTGAACAGCTTCTGTTTCGACCACGTGAGCCACAGGCTCCACTATCTCCCATAGAGCGTCACTGACTTGTTGTGTAAGCCTTTCCTGGATCTGTAATCTCTTACTGAAATGCTCGACAATCCTGGCTGGCTTCGACAGTCCTATCACTTTGTCCTTTGGAATGTAAGCGTAGTGCAGATAGCCAAGAAATGGCAGTGCGTGATGCTCACAGAATGTGTAGAAGCGAATGTTGCAAATTTCGATGATTTGTCTCTCTCCCTCTAATGGGAAGCACAGTGGAAAGTCTCTCTTGATATTCATAGGCTGATATCCTTCCGTCAAGTTAAGCCACATTCTTGCAATCGCTGTGTACGACTCCTTGGGCAGCTCTATCTCCAAATCGTCGAACAGTTTCTTCACATCTTCACGAATAACTTTCAAGTCTCGCAACTTATCACCTCCCTCTATTTATTTCAGGCCACACAATCCTATGGAGTTGAGGAAGAACTCGCACTTCATCGAAGTCTCTCCAGAAATCGTCGAATGTCACAATCTTGGCGAGATCTGATAGCCTCGTGAGATACGCAGGTAAGTCGTAGTAGCTTTCAATGAACGATCCTTCTGGCTGTAAGACGATAGGCACTTCGTATACGGCTTCATCAAGCATTCTCAACAGCTTCTTAACAGCTTTGTAATCCTCCTCGTCTTGAATGACAAACTTCAGTTGCATGTAGACTCTCGATTTCACGAACAAGTCCACAACGTCTGGACGTGGCTGCATCCCAGAGCTACCAAGCTTTGGACTTACTGTCCATAGATCCACAGTCTCTAACACGTCGTCAGATGGAAAGATCGTTCCATTCGTCTCAACAGTAATCCACTTTGACCATTTCAGTGTATCGACCAGTTCTGTCAAGTCTTGCAGTAGTGGCTCACCACCTGTGATGCAGACCCAGTTCTGGTTTGCTCTAACTGCTATGTCGGTAGCAGACAACTCTTCGCCTCCTTCCCAAGCATACTTTGTATCACACCACTTGCATCGTAGATTGCAGCCAGCTAGTCTAACAAACGTCATTGGCATGCCGATCTGTATTCCCTCGCCCTGGATACTATCGAAGATCTCAACTACCTTGTATCTTGCGTTCATACTCTTCCAACTCCCACTCGACGTGTTCAATCAACACAACTCTGATGGTGTCAACCACCTTTTCGAGCAGTCTGACTCTCTCTTGCAGACGCTCCACTTCACGTTCTAACTTTTCCACTCTTTCCTCCATGTCCATCTCCTCCAATATGCTGAATCCAAACCAACCAAACGCCTCAGCCAATGTAGACACCTTCGTTTGGTCCTTCATACAGAGCAAATGTGAAGTAGCAGTCTGGATAGTACTCTCGCAACAGTTTGTAGATCTCCTTGGCGATGTTCTCTGCTGTTGGCTGCCCATCAATAGCAACGATGTCTAACGGAAGATCCAAGTCCTTCAAAGCTTTCCTCCATTTCTTCTCGTCTTCCTTTGGTACGATCAGCTTATGGTCGAAGTGATGTTTGATAACAGCCTTGAGCTCACCAAAGTCAACGATCATACCATTCTCGCCTACATTGCCAAACACTTTGAGATCTCGTATCGCGTAGGTGTGCCCATGTACCCTGCCACACTTCCCGTGTCCTCTCAGATAGTGTGCTGCACAGAAGAAAATCCTGTCTATCCTCAAATTCAACCTAATCACCTCCACTCAGGTAAGTCCTCGAAGCATTCATGCCTCAGAGGACAGTGACGACACCAAGGTGAATACTTCTTCTCGAACTTGTTCTTCTTGATCGCTTCAGCCATTTTCTGCACCCAATTCAACATCGACATAACAGTTCGTTTACTCAACTTTTCGAACAGGAACTTGTCTAGCCTAGGATTATAACATGCAATATGAGTGACAGGATGATAGTCACGATACTTCCTCACAGATTTCAGACCAATCGCGTAGAATGCCAATTCTCTTCGTAAAGATGTCAAATTCCAATAGCTTCCTGTCTTATACTCAAACACACAACTCTCACCAGTCGTCAACAAATCAATTCTATCCACGATTATATGCATAGTCTTAGTCTCAATTTCCAATTCCAAATCCATGGGATAGAAGTACTTCCTCCAATCACGTGGGAGTAGCTCCTTCAACTTCCAGAAGTGCTCAGCCTCAAATTTAGCGAAATTCATTTCAAATATTTTGAGCTCGTCAGGAACGTTCTGGTC
>QMWS01000147.1 GCA_003661745.1 Thermoprotei archaeon
CCTTAACAATTCCTACCCTATCAACAAATCCCATATAAGGGAATAGAAAGTATTGCATAGTACACCTTTCTAGCCTTCTCTAAACCTACTAATTGCCTAATCCCATATAAGGGAATAGAAAGTCATATTAAATCTTTGGCATACTTCTTGTGGTGTCTTTGGATAAATCCCATATAAGGGAATAGAAAGGCCTTCAGGCACGATCACGTCCTCACTCCATGTCCTACCCTAATCCCATATAAGGGAATAGAAAGATGAATAGCTTCCTCAAGAAGTAGTACACCGAGCGATATGAAGAAGGCAATCCCATATAAGGGAATAGAAAGTAGTTCTTGGTGTACTTCAGGGTTTACTTTCCTCTTCACTAGTTTAATCCCATATAAGGGAATAGAAAGTTTAATAATGCTTTCAGTATATGCAAGTACCTTTGATGCATCAAAATCCCATATAAGGGAATAGAAAGCAGTCATCATCATTCCCATAACCATGTCCATAACATCCTTAATCAGGTTGAAATCCCATATAAGGGAATAGAAAGTTTCATCCTCCCTAATTCTGTAGAATCTTACGGTTTCACCTGTATCAATCCCATATAAGGGAATAGAAAGTTCTTATCAAAGTCTTTTGGTGTAAGAATAATTATTCTTTCAAATCCCATATAAGGGAATAGAAAGAGGGTGATGGGTAGTAAAGCCTTGCCTTCTCATAGATCTTCATGGTCAATCCCATATAAGGGAATAGAAAGAACGTCTCTATCAGGCTCTACACGCCCTACTACGGTACTTTAGAATCCCATATAAGGGAATAGAAAGTTAATAGATAATTACCTGTAGGGAGGGATTTGTAAAGTATTTTATGAGTTGATAAAGAGGATTCCTAGGTGTGCTAATTATTGTCAGTTATTAATTCTATTTGTCTTAATATAATTCTAGAGGGTTGACCTGAGTGTCTAAGGTTAAGGTATTAATTGCTTCTTGGGGTAATCCTTGGAGTAACTTCAGTAAGTCTAGGCTTAAGTATGAAAGCCTAAGATGGGATGAGGTTAAGTACGTTATTAACGATAAGGAACTTATGTCTAGATCCTCGTTACCCCTACTTTACGACTACATAGAACCTAGTAAGGTAATTATTCTAGTACCTGATAGTGTTGCTTACGGTCATCTTAGTAATTACTATGAGTTAATTAATAAAGTTAGGTCTATGTATGAGGAATTTCTAGACAGTACGTTAAAATTTAACCCTGGAAAGCATAAGGTGGATATAGCTGTAACACCTTCTGTTGGTAACTACGATAACTGTCTCTTCGATTGTGATATCCCTGACTTTAAAGTGTACGTACTATACTATATAGCTGAGGTATTAAATGAATTAATTAGTGAGGTAAGTAATGACATTCACGAAACTAACCTTGAGATCCACCTAGACTTAACCCATGGTGTGAACTACATGCCCACTCTAACATACTCCGTAGTTAATGATATAGCTACAATACTTTCAGTATTTAGTAATGTAAGACTCATGGTTTATAACTCAGAACCCTACTCTAAGGGTGTTGATGTACTGAGAATACATGTTGTTGAGGATAGATCCACATTCAATTGGCCCATATATATGGCTGTAAATCATAAGTCATTATTTAGGAAGAGAGTTAAGCTTAAGGTTAACGAGAGTAGATTTCTTGATGAGAGAATTAGATGTATGCTAGGTAGTAAACTAGAGAATCTTAAATCCCTACACTGCATAGCGGCTTCAATTCAGTACGGACTACCATTAATAATTTATGAGTTCTTCATAGAAGACATACTGAAAATAGGTAGCTCCCTAATCAACATCTACAGAGACTATATAGCAGTAAACTACGACTCAGGCTCAAATAAGTTAAGAGTCTTTAGACGCTTAGGCCTAACTAACGATGCATATAACCTACTTAAGATGTGGTTTACAGCCCTAATGTTAAACCATCTAAGTCCATACATAAAGATTAAAGTAATTAAAGACGTCGATATTGAGTTGCTAAAACTAACTACTAAAGGTATATTCCGTAAGAATACCTTACTAGTTAGTAAGATAAGTCGTGATTTACATGAAATTGAAAGTAACGTTAAGAAATTAGGTAGGCATGTCCATTCCTGGATACCTTATGAGACTTTAGTCGAAAGGCCTGGTAAGGTTGATAGAAGGAATTTCGTCGCACACTCAGGCTTACTAAGTAGGCACATTGAGGTCAAACCTAACGAGACATGCAATAACATCTATATAAGACACGTAGACTCAGCTAAAAATGAGTTAATTAAACTATGTGAGGACTCACTAAAGATGTAGCTCCGCCTACTTAGAACCGCGACTTCCTACATCTGCAGTAGGGACTTCTACCTCACCCATAGAGGTACTCAAGTCTTTAATAAGTCATGAGCAACCTCTGAGGTTAACAGAACAAGCACGCATCTAGGTTTGACCCTGCAAGGTTTAGTACGTAGCCCTCATTACTCCATAAGAATTTCACTAAATACAGCTAAGGATGAACCCATCATAAATCTGCCCCAAACGTTAAAGCATATTCTGCCTTCCAATCCCTAACACGTTAATGTTAACGTTAAGGTTAGTTAAAGTTTGATGTATTAAATACCGAGTATTAACATTGAGTCAGATCATTAAGTCAGTGCTGATAGGTTATTGATGTAACCCACTACTTTAATAATTCTTTCTCTCGTCCTTCCTCATAATATAATGAGGTAGGTATATGAATAGGAAGTACGGGATATCATCCTTTTTCCTAGACTCCCTTTTCTCCCTTGGTGGTGATAGGATGAGTGAAAGCATTGCTAGGATAGGTAATGCCAGTATGAACGTTACTAGTACACCATCAATAATTCTCTGGAGTAAGTTAAGCATAACTACGTAACCGTGTCCATCGTTGTTAGGGAGTTTTTAATTCTATAGGTAGGTGTTTTACTTATGGCTAATACTGGTTACGCCAAACCCTATCGCTCTTGACTTCCCTATACCTACGCTTTCAGCTACAGCTAATGCTTTACTTAGTACTGACTCTAGGTATTTA
>QMWS01000148.1 GCA_003661745.1 Thermoprotei archaeon
GCCTTAGCTCTTTCTCTGATTTTCCTAAGCATTGTTTGAGCAATCCATAGTTCTCTCTTATTCCTCAATCCGTACTTTCCTACAATTTCCATTTCCTCTATTAGTCTCTCCCTAATCCACGGGTGTCCAGGTCTTATCCACTTTTTCCTTGGTTTTCTTGGATCACCCATAAGTCATCCCCTCTACTTCCTCCTCTTCATAACACCGACTGTAGGACCAAATCTGCCCGTTGTATGCGTCCTCTGCCCCCTAACCTTAAGCCCTAGTGAGTGTCTAATACCTCTCCATGATCTAATTCTCATTTCCCTCTCGATATCTTCCCTAGCAGCGTATATCAAGTCAGCACCTATTAAGTGCAAGTCATTGCCTGTAACATAATCCTTCCTTCTGTTGAACATCCACGACGGTATGCCGTACTTTATCGGATTAGCTATTGCATCCTCAATGCTCTTTACATCCTCCTCTGAAAGAAATCCGATCCTCAGATTAGGGTCCAATCCCAGCTTTCTAATTATAGCCATAGCTAGGTTATACCCTACACCCTTAATTTTAGCTATACCCAGAGGTAGAAGGAGATCCCCTTCTACATCGACACTGGCTATTCTGACTATGTGCTTGTACGTTTCCTCCGGCATTTAATTCATCCCCTACCTACCGAACCCTTTACTCAACAGCTATTTAAGCTTTAATTAGGGAATGCCTACTTAAAGATAGCTTACTATAGTTAAGTACTCCTAGTACTTATTAAATTAAATTAATTAAGGTACTAAGTACGGGCATGCCCATCTACACGCAATCTCAGTACTGGTGCGGAGGTAGAAATCGCAAAGAGTTACGCAATATGGCGCCGGGGGCGGGATTCGAACCCGCGTGGGGACGTGCCCCACCGGCTCTCCAGGCCGGCCCCTTAGGCCGCTCGGGCACCCCGGCACTGGATCTAAGCTCATTTACTACTTACAGTAGCTAGGGGCTTAAATTTTTCTAATTATGTGCCAAATACCCCTGCCGCCCCTAGCTCATGCTGTTCAAGAACCCTATTTCTTCTTCTTCCAGTACCTTGGGTATACTCCTCTAGGCATTATGACTCTCTTAACCTTTACAGCTATACCCCTGTTTGCCTCTATTATCTGTTCACTGTGCATTAGCGCCTGACCTATCGCTACTAACTCGCCCTTAAGAGTGAAAATGGCTACAGTATCTCCTTTCCTTATTCCCTCATGAATCATTGCGATCCCAGGAACTGCGAGGTCTGCTCCATGAGTTAGCGCCTCCACCGCGCCATCAAGTACAGCGACTTTAGGGAGGTGTGAAACCGCATATTCTATAGGCAGTATTGCTTTTCTAAGTAAGCTGTCGTCCTTAAGCTCCCTATATACATATAGTGCCTCTGAGAGCTGGTGCAGCGTTATTAATGTTTCATCTTCTTTAAATGGCCCTGTCTTCACTCTTCTTAGCTCCCTCATGTGAGCCCCTACACCAAGAACATCACCTATATCATGAATTAACTTTCTAACGTATGTTCCGTGCTGGCACGAAATCCTCATTAAGACGTAGGGGTAGTCTATCTCAAGTACCTCTATATTATATATTTCTTTTATCCTGAGCACTCGCTTTACTGAAGATCTAACAGGTGGCTTCTGGTATATCCTACCTATGAATTCACTAACTACTTCTCTTAACTTCCTCTCCTCGACAGGCTTATGAAGCTGCATGATGGCAACATACTCTTTATTAGATAACATAAGCAGCCCTATTACCTTAGTAGCACTACCTAAGGCTATAGGCAGCACACCGGAGACCTTAGGGTGCCCCCGCCCGCCACCCTCACAGGTGGGCGGGCTCTAGGGTCCCTCCATGACCTGCCTTCCTTATATTGAGGAGTTTCTTAATCCATGCAACCACTTCATGACTCGTAGGTCCGGGAGGTTTATCTAAGTTTATGATGCCGTAATCAAGCAGCTCATCAATACCTCTCTCATACGGTAGCTTACCGTACTTAGGGTTAGTTTCAGCCTCCCTCTTAACAATCCACTTCCTCCTAATATCTCCAAATACATCTAGTTTCTGTAGAAACTCAATACCTCTCCTAGTAATCTCCAACTTAACCCACCACCTTCTTACTTTATGAGTATTAGGTTTTATTAAATATCGTAGTGCGAAGTGAACAAACGAAATGGGAACTACATGAAACACAATAAATAAATCGAAACGCAGAGATAAAATGAATACACGGAGAAGCTGACTGTTTCTAATACTGCGGGATAGGTTATATCAGTGTCTTTGCTTCTAAAAATTCCTTCCTCGTTATCTTTACTTTCTCTTTCATAAACTCCGTCAGTCCCGCACTTTCAATAGCCTTAAGTACTTCCTCGTCACTGGCTCCCTTCTCTATATCTATTTTCTTGTCAGTCGGTTCTATGTGGTCTATATTCACGCGTCTCCTCTTTACACCCGTTAATTGTTTAGGTCCAGTAATTAACACGAACCTGTCATCGATTATATCGACTATTACACACTTCTTACCTGCCTCTCTACCCCTTAACTTAATACATATTCTGCCTACCTCAATAGCTGGCATCCGCGATCACCTAATAACCATGATTGAAGCAAATCTTTAAGCTTTTCGACCTTTTGATAACTTCTCTAGTACCGCTTTCACCGCAGTCATGACTATCTCAAATACTTCCTCTTCGTCAAATTTCTCAGAGTTAACGATCAAGTCAAACACACTTAAGTCAAAGATATTGATTCCATAGAACTTCATAAACCTCCTACTCTCGGACTCCTCTCTGATTCTGATTTCCGTCAGGGCTTCTTCAATACTCTTGCCATCTCTCTTAGCTATTCTCTCTGCCCTCACGTTAATTGGAGCCATAACGAGTACTTTTAAGTGTGCTGTGTTCTCAAGCGTCCACGCTGATATATGACCATCAACTACTATGCAACCTTTTGAGGCTTCTTCGATAGCCTTATCATCTATTGCCTTATCAATGCTTGCATCCTCCTCAGCCATCCGCGAGAGCTCCTCTAGTGTAAGTTTTTTCTCACGCGC
>QMWS01000149.1 GCA_003661745.1 Thermoprotei archaeon
ACGTGAGCTTCTATGTGAGGAGTGGCGAGATACTAGGAATATTCGGGCTGGTCGGCTCCGGCAGAACAACTATGGCGCAGATGATAGTAGGTGCGAGGCCGAAGAAAAGCGGTGAAGTATATGTAGATGGTAAGAAGGTGATTATTAAAAAGCCTTCGGACGCCATTAAGGCAGGAATAGCGTATCTTCCCGAAGACAGGAGGTACCAGGGACTGGTGCTGAGAATGAATGTGAGAGATAACATCACGCTACCTATATTAAAAAGGATTAGGTCATTATCAATGGGCCTTCTGTCGCCAATAAATAGGGTTAAGGAGGAAGGGATAGTTAGTGATCACATAGGTAAGTTGAGGATAGTGCCTCCGGATCCGAATAGGAAGACCATGTACTTGAGTGGAGGCAATCAGCAGAAGGTGGTCCTCGCTAAGTGGTTGGCCTCAAGAGCTAGAGTGCTAATACTTGACGAGCCGACGAGAGGAATCGATGTGGGTGCTAAGGTAGAGATTAGGAAGCTCATGGTCGAGCTAGCTAGAGAAGGAAAGGCAGTAATTCTGATTTCATCAGAGTTGATGGAGGTCTTAGGGATGAGTGATAGGATATTAGTCATGGCTGACGGGAAGATTGTAGCTGAGTTCGAGAGGGCTGAGGCTACGCCTCAGAAGGTTATGGAATGCGCTGTAAAGTCGTATAGGTAATGTGCTTCAGTTCAAGAGTTTAAAGTATTTGTTACTATGCTACAGGTAGTGCGGCTGAGGTAAGTAATTACAGATTATAGATTGTAGAGAAAATGTTTTTTATCTTTCCCCTAATACTTCTAGGCTAGAAAATATGCTGGAGGTGTGCCATAGTGGCTGCTTCCCAGCGACTAACTAAGTTACTTAAGGGTAGTGTGCCGGAGTTTAACATCACGATAGCTACGATCATACTGGCTCTAATAATAGGCTTCGTTAACCCGAAGTTCTGGACGATGAGCAACTGGTTCACGATCTTAAGGTGGTTCACCGGGCTTGGACTCCTAGCACTAGGAGAGTCAATGGCGTTAATTTGTGGGGGCATAGATCTTTCGGTTAGTGCGATAGCTTCTATAGTGTCCATGGTCTTCGCTTACCTACTTGAGTTCATGGGCTTTAACGTTATAGCGGCAGCGATACTTGCGCTACTGATTGCAGCAGCTATAGGACTATATCACGGTTTATTCATAATAGCGTTCTCACCGCCACTACCAACAATAGTTCCCGCGTTCATCGTGACGCTAGGCTCGCTAATACTAGTCAGTGGGCTGGCCGTGGTCATGACGCACGGCTGGCCCATAGTCATATCTAAAGAAACAGCTGCAGTGGCTTCTCTATCGTCAACACCTGTTCTCTTTACTATAATCCTCGTAGGCACTATCTTCATAATATTTGTTCAGAGGTACACAGTCTTTGGGAGGTTCCTGTACAGCATAGGAGGCAACATGGAGGCAGCCAGGGTGTCTGGAGTACCTATTCACAAGACAAGAGTGCTCGCCTATGTGTTCTCCTCAGTATTCTCTGGGTTAGCTGGCTTAGTATTCACATCGATGCTGATGACTGGCTACCCCGGTGTTGCGGCAGGTCAGGAACTTTATGCCATTGCATCAAATGCGATAGGTGGAGTCAGCTTAGCTGGAGGTGAAGGCAGCGCTATAGGAGCAATAATAGGTGCCTTGCTGATGACTGTAATAAGGAATGGCTTAGTACTGATGGGTGTTTCACCGTACTGGCATGACCCAATAGCTGGAATAATACTGGTTGTAGCGGTTGGGATTGACCTATTTAGGAGAACTCGAGGAGCAAGATGAATTAGATCTTAAATTACTTCAAACACAAACCCTCTTTTACAATGTATTAAGCTCAACCTAACTAAATTTTTAGCTACTCAACAGTATTAATAATGCATCTGTTCAGGTCAGGGCTTTTTGAACCTATGATCTTTCCGTCCCTGATCACTAGTATCTCCTTGCAGCAATTAGCTACTTCAGGGTCGTGAGTTACAACAATGATTGTCTGTCCGGACTGGTTTAACTTCGTGAATGTCTGGATTACCTGCTTTGCTGACTTCCTATCTAGGTTCCCTGTAGGCTCATCAGCTAATAGTATTGCTGGATTAGTTACTATGGCCCTAGCTATAGCTACCCTCTGTTGCTGGCCGCCGCTCAGCTGGTTGGGTTTCTTAAGGAGCCATGAGAGGTCACCGCCAGCCTTAAGTAGGGCTTCCTTTACTAGCTTAGTTCTAAGAGGCCTGGGTAAGCCTCTAGGTATTAGGGGAAGCTCTATGTTCTCGAATACCGTGAGCCTGTTAACTAAGTTGAAGCTCTGGAACACGAACCCTATCTTGTAGTTTCTAAGCTTTGAAATCTCCCTGCTGCTGAGCTTCGATACGTCGCGCCCATCAATGATCACCTTACCTGAGGTAGGCTTATCCAGCAGACCTATTATGTTCAGCAGCGTGGTTTTTCCTGAACCAGACGGACCCATTATAGCTATGTAGTCACCCTTCTTAACCTCTAAGTTAACTCCCTTAAGAGCCCACGTAACTACTGAGCTAGTTCTATACACTTTCTTAACGTCAACGAGCTTAATCACTACGTCACTAACCATAGCATCGCCACCTCACGTTCTACCTACTCCTTAATGATATTATGCTTTCTTTAAAATTATATCGCTCGATATATCTGCAGATACTTTTTTATAGCGGGAGTACTTTAGTGTCTCGGATGGATCTATAAGAGGAGGTGAGTGCGGTGAGCACACCACATGCGCAGGGTTCCATGTCTACAGCTTTACTACTTATTACACTAATTATTTTACTCTCTATCCTCCAGCTATCAGCACCTACCGTAGTAGCTGATGGAAGTGTCTACGTATCTAAAGTAACTGTGACATCCTCTGCTGGCACCCCAGAGGTCTATCCTGGGAGTACTGGCGTAAGTATCGTTATTGACGAGGTAAACGGGGAGTATTACAGCATAACTAACGTTGAGGCATGCTTCATACTGCCTGAGGGCTTTACGCCAGCGTATG
>QMWS01000150.1 GCA_003661745.1 Thermoprotei archaeon
CCTGAACCTTAAACCGTAAGCCCTCAAGGTATCCCTAACTGAGGAGGTGTGGATTAACGCAATAATAACTACCGCAGCAAAGGGTGTGTACATACGTACGGAGGCTGAAATCTGAAATAACAATACATTAAACTTAATGTAATAAGCTATTAAATCAATTAGGTAGGCAAGACCAAAGGTAAATGCCACATAAGTTACTAGCTTACCCGTGAGCGACCCCTTAAGCACTAGAACACTCAAGAAATACCTCGGGTCTATGGTATTAGAAAACTCGCTAATAGCTATACATGTGGTGTAGGACTTTAGAATATTTTAACCTCCAGTTAATGTTTGTGGGGGTCACAAATTCATGTATAGAGAACACCCACTAGCTAAGAAATCGGCTGAAGTAAGGCACTTCAAGACTGTCGACATTGTCGAGAGGCTAGGCATGTTATCACCTGAGTACATCCACATTAAGCGATTCGCCGTCGAGCATCCTGTCTCAATATTCAATGCCTCGGCTGTCCTCGAGAATGACACCGTAGTTCTATATGCTAGGATTATTGTCGGGTACTACATGTACGTTAGCGCTATCGTTAAGATTGACATCCCACTAAACGATATCTTAACTAAGACCGTCCCCCACACGCACTACCCAGCTGAGATCGTGATTAAGCCTAGCGTCAGGCAGGATATATGGGGGTGTGAGGACCCAAGAGCATTCATGATGAATGGCTCGAAGCACGTGATATATACTGGGAGGACCATATGGTACTTCAACCCTGTTGAGAGGAGGGAGAGGACGGTCCCGATAATGAGTTACGAGGACTCCGAGGGCAGGATGAAGAAGGTGTGCGCATTTGTTCACCCACCGGAGCTGAGGGGTAATGTGATTAGCGATAAGGACTCCTTCGCCTTAAGGATAAATAACGACGTCTACTTATTCCACAGGCCCCACGTGAAGCTGCCTGATGGGCGGGAAGAGTTCTACGCGGTGGTAAGTAGCGTCGATGATAAGCTAAAGGAGTACAGGTGTAGGGTTAGTGAGGACTTCATGCTAGATGAAATAACCGTGAGTAACCCCACGATACTCCTGAGGAAGGCTAGCTTTGAGACAAAGATAGGGTGGGGTACCCCGCCAATCGAGGTGGAGAGGGGTAAGTACTTAATGCTCATACACGGCATAGATAAGTACATTGAGGCGTATAGGGCCTACGCAGCACTCATAGAGTTCAGGAAGGATGAAGGCTTCGTGCCAGTAGCTGTTACCCCAACCTACATAATGGAGCCGAGGGAACCCTACGAAGTATATGGAGACAGGCCGTACGTAGTATTCCCGTGCGGGCTCATCAAGCTGAACCACAATGAAGCGCTGACCGTGTATGGCGCAGCAGACTACTTCGTAGGGTTCGGGCTGGTAGATATTAACGAGCTACTAGGAGAGCTAGATAAGGGCAGGCTAGAGTAGGCCTTAAATTACTTATTAGCTGAGATACACAAATTTTATCTGGCCGGAGCCCTCGCCTCCTCAAGACCCCCGTAGACCGGGGGCCGATGAAAGGAGGTTCCGTCGGGCGGCGACTAACTTTTCCCTACCCTCAATTCATGCACGAAAAACTTACTTGCGGTAGTGAGAACACTAAATGTGATGTCGCATGCTTCATTTAGGCATAACGCAATGAAACTCGTATGCATTAGCCGTGCGACAGATTAGTAGTTAAGGCTTGATCTCAGTAATGTACGTCAAGCGACGCCCATGAAGTTTGACTATATTTTCGATAAATGTCCTATAGGGGTAATTTAATTAATTCTACACGGTTATTATGTGAGTTACTATAACCTTGTTTTAGGGGATGGGAGTGCCCTTCATGAGGGTTGCTTACGTATCCACCTATCCGCCCACTCCGTGCGGTATAGCCGAGTATACTACAGACTTAATTAAGTCTATTAAGAACCTAGCTAATCTAGACGTGCTGGTGCTTGCTGATGGCGTAACTAACCATGACTTAAGCTATAAGGAAGTAGCTATAGTTTCCGCTTTCTTCCCAGGTAAGCCGAGTTATGGGAGGCTCCTTAAAGTCGCTAGGGATTACGGCCCCTTCGACATACTCCACATTCAGCATGAGTACGGGCTATTCCCGCCGCGTAACGAGTTCCTTAACGTACTGAAGGAATTAAGGAGATACTGTAATGCGCTGGTCGTGACGCTGCACACAGTCTACCATGCTGTGAGGGGGTATGAGCTGGTCAAGCACCAGAAAATGCTCGGTGAGTTAGTTGATGCTATCATAGTACACAGCGCGCTAATGGAGTATGAGCTGTGGAACCAGGGCGTGAGCTTATCTAAGATACACCTAATACCCCACGGCACCCCCCTTAATGACCTAGCCGTAAGTAAGGAGGCAGCTCTGAGGGAGCTCGGATTAAGCGAATTAAGTGATAAGTTCATATTCGCTACCGTAGGCTTCATACGCAGAGATAAGGGCTTAGATACGCTACTGGAGGCATTCCAGAAAGTGCGTAGTAAGCACAGCAATGCCGTGCTAATCATAGCTGGTGTGCCGCAGGATAAAGAGGGTATTGAGCACGCAAGAGAGCTAGGTAAGCTAGCTAAGGAGCTGCCTGCCTTAGACGGAGGAAACGTCATTGAGGTGAGGAAGTACCTCACGCGTAGGGAACTGACGCTACTCATTAAGGCCTCGGATCTTATCGTACTGCCGTACAGGGACGACCTAGGTGTCTTCGGGGTCAGCGGCATGCTCCACGTAGTGATGGGGTGCTTTAAGCCAGTGATATGCAGTAGGACGCCGAGGCTAGTAGAGTGCTCGGCACTTATACCTGAGGTAACTGTGACGCCCAATGATGCCGGTGAGCTAGCCGAGAAGATGATTTACGCGATCGAAAACTACAGTGAGTTCCTAGAGCTCTGCAGGCCCCTCTTCGACTTAGCTGTAAGGAGCTCGTGGAGGAACGTCGCTAGGAAACACTTAATGCTCTATGAGAAGGTGCTTAGTAGTAAGTAATAAATTCCCGGAAGTCAAGTACATCACAC
>QMWS01000151.1 GCA_003661745.1 Thermoprotei archaeon
CTACTCCTCACGACAACTTCCCCATCCTTCAATTTGGGTATCCTTATTTAAATGTTTAATCCCCTTGATAACTCATCTTTTAATATGTTCGAAACTAATAACATAATTAGTGAACAAGAATGAGAAGAGAAGAGGTTGGAACATCGAACAATGGAGTCCTGTGGGTGTCACTGCAGTATACAGACATAGTGGGGAGACTGCACGAGTTGGTGGTCCCTTACGAGACGTATGCTAAGAACTCTGAATTCAGCATGGATGGATCCTCAGTAGATATAGTCGAGATTAATGTAAGCGACTTAATTCTGAGTCCTGACCCGCAGACATTCGCAGTGATTCCTTGGGATAGGAGGAGAAGTAGGGTGTTCTGTTCTATAGGCGTAGACGGCATGCCGTTCTGGGGCGATAGTAGGGCTGTAGCGAGGAGAGTAAGTGAGTACGTATCATCACAGAGCCTCCGAGAAGTAATGGGTGTTGAAATAGAGTTCTTCATACATAGTGTAACGTATAATGTATCACCTAATGAGGTTTATGCAAGAGTAGAGTTAAGTGAGAAGTACCCGAGCGGGCTGCTGAGGGTTAAAGGCGGGTATGAGGTACCTGCATACAGCGACTTAATAAGTAGAGTCAGGTATGAGATCGTCGATTACTTAAGGGAAATGGGGAGGACTCCGCCAACAAATCATCATGAAGTAGCGCCTAATCAAGTAGAGATAACCACGCCCCCCGGCAAAGCTGTTGATGTAGCAGATACTGTCATGACAGTGAAGTACGTCGCCAGGTATACCGCCTCAAAGTACGGTTTAGTAGCTAACTTCATGCCGAAGCCTGTCTACGGTGATAACGGATCTGGGATGCACACTCACGTAAGTTTATGGAGTAACGGCCACAATATGTTCTATGACGCTAATGACGAATACAAAATTAGCCAGATGTGCAGGTACTTCATAGGCGGGCTAATAGAACACGGCAGGTCACTCTCAGCTATAGTATCACCGACAACAAACTCCTACAAGAGGTTAGTAGCTGGCTATGAAGCACCCGCCTACCTCACATGGGGCATTGCGAACAGGTCTGTCGCTATAAGAATACCAAAAACAAGTACGCAGAAGAGAGCAAGAATCGAATTCAGGCCACCGGATCCAACAGCTAATCCGTACCTAGCGTTTGCAGCGATACTGATGGCTGGATTAGACGGAATTAAAAAGAAAATAGATCCGGGTGATCCTATAAGCGAGAATGTCTACGCTATGTCTGAATGGAAGATAAAGGAGTCGGGAATTAAGGTACTCCCAAGATCTTTAGATGAAGCGCTAGATGAGTTAGAATCAGATAATGAGTACCTTAAGCCTATCTTCCCGAAGGAGCTACTTGAGCGCTACATTGAAGTTAAGAGAAAGGAAGTAAAAACAGTAAATATGTACCCGACACCTGCAGAGTTCATGATGTACATGACGTACTAACTCCAGGTAATCAGCATACTTTTGAGCCTGGCTTAGCTGGCTCAGCAACTGTTAATAGAATGGGCCTCTCACCCTTCTCAGAGCATGTAGCGAGAATCATGCCCTGTGACTCAAGCCCCATAAACCTCTTCGGCTTTAGATTAGCTACAACAATTACATACTTACCCTTTAACTCCTCAGGACTGTACCACCTGGCTAGCCCAGCGATTATCTGGCGTTCCTCAGTACCTAAGTCAACAATGAGTTTGATTAAGTTCTTTGAGTGCGGCACCTTTTCAGCATGCTTAACGTAACCTACGCGGAGGTCTACCTTGCTGAACTCAGTTATATCTATTAAGTTACTCATATAGGTTCCACCGAAGTAGTTTCGAGTAGGGATTTATTAAAGGAAAGTGTCCTTGGATCTACTGCCTAGAGCTTTGCTTCTCTATAGGCTTGAACTTTATTATGTAGTGTGTGGCGCCCTCAATCATTTGAGGAGATTTTCTTATTGTTGCCTCTACTGGCATACCTACGTAGACCTTATCTGCTTCAACATCGGTTAATTGTGTGAGTATTCTGGCTTTACCTAACTCTACGAGAGCTATAATTAAGGGTACCTTAGACTCGAAGCCTTCAACAGGTACGTTAAGTATAGTGTAAGTGACTACCTTGCCCTCTCTGGGTAGGCGTATTTCCCTAACCTCTCTAGAGCCGCAGCGGGGGCATGCTGCTTTAGGAGGATAGCATATGTACCCGCATTTTGTGCATTCAGTACCAACTAATTTAATTAGTTTCTCCTGGAGTCTCCAAACCCTCTGTATCGTAAGCATGTGCTCACCTCCTTAATATAACGGTTGTTACGTTTGAGCCGACACCACCGAAGTTCTGGGTTAGACCTATTTCGCCACCAGCTTTGATACCAGGGAAGTCTCCTCTAAGCTGCATAGCTATCTCAACTATCTGATAAATACCTGTCGCGCCAACAGGGTGGCCTCTAGCCTTAAGGCCTCCTGAGGGGTTAACGACGGGCTTATCGCCAACCCTGAATCTGCCCTCGTAAACTAACTTTGCGCCCTTGCCTCTCGGCGCGAAGCCAAGTTCCTCAAGGCTTATTGCTGCAGTGACACCGTAAGCATCATGGATCTCAGCCACATCTATATCTTTAGAAGACACGCCAGCCATCTTAAACGCTCTCTCAGCTGACAGCCTAGAGGCAAGCAGCCTATCTAGTTCATATCTGGATGTTAGGTCGGTACTATCGAGAGCATTTCCAACACCAGCTACGTATATAGGCGTGTCGGATAGTTTCCTAGCCATATCCTCAGAAGCAAGCAATACTGCTGCAGCACCATCGCTTAGCGGACTTGCGTCGTAGAGCCTGACGGGGTCGGCTATAATCGGTGACTTAAGGACATCTTCAATAGTTATTCTCTTCTTTAGTTGCGCGTAGGGATTCTGGAGTGCATTCTCATGCATTAGCACAGGCCATGCGGCCATCTCCTCCCTACTCACGTTGTGCTTATTCATGTAGTACCTCATTACGAGCGCGTTGAGGCCAGCGAAGCTTATGCCGTGCACTAGCTCATA
>QMWS01000152.1 GCA_003661745.1 Thermoprotei archaeon
GAACTTAATAGCTACCTACTCGGATTCCAAGCACTGCCATCAATACGAGAGGCTTTAAGGGGATCCCTAGAGATGAGGGATAAGTTGAGGGAGCTTGAGAGGAGAGTAAGCAGACCTGAAGAACGCATTACTAAAGATAAAGAGGTAAAGGACAAATATAGACTCAAGATACGGTGGAAGCCATTAACATCAGATGAAGGGCGTAGATTAGAAGAATGGCCAAAGACCGCGAAAAGCCTTGCTTCGAAGATTAAGAAGACCTAGCGAAACCCATGAATAGGTTCCTATATGAACACCATACACTATGAGTACTAGGTCTATTGTTGACGAAGACCCTACAATACAACTAAGTATGTAACATTGAACGTGGCCTTCAGAAGTACTTAATACATACGAAGTAAGCAAAGCAGTATGCCGCAAGCTGATCGCGAGTACCCCGAGGATCCCCTCATAGCCCTCGGACCTAAGCCCTAGGTTTAGAGTGGAGATTACGGCTATGGGGTTCTAGTTATAGGTGTTAATGGAGCTTCATGGAATATCATTGAGAAGCTTAGAGGGGCACAGGCACTCTCAAAGAGGTTCATCAAGCAGAACACAGCCTATGGAGTACTTGAGAGCACTATTCCCCCATGGAGTATACCAGCCTGGAGGTCTGTATAAAGGCTACTATACAGAAGACAGCCCCCTTCCTAGAGCCCTCTAGAAGAGCTAAGTGGATGCTTGGGATTATCGTGTACACGCATTCTGATAGGATTCAACATAGGTTTCTCGAGACACGGTTTAGCTTTGTAGAAAAGTACTATGAGGTGCTGGATACATGTATGGCAAGGCTGCTTGACGAGACAGACCTGAGCAACACAATTGTATTCATAGTCTCTGATCACGGGTTTAAGATCCCTAAAGCAGCATTCAGCGTGAACACGCAGCTTGCGGGTAGGGGATACCTTAGTGTAGATCCTATTCCTACTAAGTCGAGAGTTGCGCGAATAGTTAAGCATACATTATCAAACAACTACACACTATTAACCATTGCGAGAAAAGCCGCTAAAATGCTACGCCCCACTCTACGTAGGAGCATTGAACAAGCAAGGCAAGAGACTCGCAACAAGAGTAGAGCTGTTAAAGGCGCGTACATGCCCTCCGAGGACGGTACCATATACATTGTGAACGTAGCAGATGAGGTAAGGAGGGTACTTGCAGACAGGATAACTGAGGAGATTAGGAGACACCTCCCCGAGGTCAAAGTCCATAGAGCCATTGAGGTTTATGGAGTAGCCCAAAATGAAGCACCCGACTTGGTATTAGAGTCAGATAGCCTAGCCTTCTCAGTAGACCCCGCGTTACCACTCAGATTAAGGACTATGAGGGCTACACACGCGAGAGAGAATATTCATAGCCCTAGGTTCACAACAGGTAATAGAGCCGGGGTTTAAGGGGTGCGCCAAGGTCTACGATGTAGCACCAACAATATTGTACACACTAGGTATTCCAATACCCTCTTACATGGACGGACTTGTACTGACAAAGCTGTTTACAGGTGATTTCATACAGCATAATAAAGGATCGTTTATCGAGATAACATATAAGAAAGCTAAGATCAAGGCTAAGATTCAGAGAGTCTTGACTAATAAATTAGTAGAACCACAAAGGTAGTTCGTGGAATACCTTGTTAAGGGAGAGACTGGCTTTCATCCTGAATAGGCTGCCCTGGCATAGCTATATTCGGGCTTTCTTGGCAGGGGAGACTATAGATTACTTTGAACGATATTTATACGTCGTAAGGCTTCTATTAACCATTGAAAGGAGAGTTGGGAAGAGATTGAAGCTTCTAGAGGTAGGTGCAGGATCGTCCTCTCCAATAAGAAGGTATTTCGAGGATGCGGTTCTTCTTGATATAATGTCTGGTACTGGTGTGAACATCGTAGCTGATGCAGCTTACCTACCATTTAGGGATAAGGTATTTGATGTGGCTCTAGCAGTCGACTTGTTAGAGCACATTCCTCCAAATAATCGTGCGATAGTGCTCAAGGAGCTCCTTAGAGTTGCAAAGTTTGTTATTATTCATGCTCCCTTAGTGTCGGGGAATGGTTTGTTTAGTGCAAGATTCTATGACTACCTTTTACTTAAATTCTTAAGGCAAAAATTAGGAGTGAGAAATCCCTCTACTATGTTTACAATGGAGCATCTAAAGTATGGTGAGCCAGCATATGAAATACTCAGAGGAACAGGGTTTAAACTTATTAGGCAGGATTGGAGTGCTAGGATTTGGTACTATATAATGAAGATTCAATTAACATCAAGAGGGGGTATGTCACGGTTAATATGGCTGATATACCTACTACTGCTTGAGCACTTACGAAGCCCACCTTATTGGGGCGATTTCTCGTAGCGGTATCTTAGGAAGTTAGGAGAGCACCGTGGTGCTTATTGTGGTTAAAATTAGCTTCGTAACGTTTACTCGTAATTGTGCTAAAGAGCTTGAGATGCTACTTAAGCATGTTCATGACATTGTTGATGAGATTATTGTAGTTGATGGGATGAGTACTGACGATACTCGAGAAGTGGCTGTGAGTTATGATGCTAAAGTCTTTGTACGAAAGCCTCGGGGCCATGTAGAACCGGATAGGATGTTTGCCTTAAGGATGTGCTCATACGACTGGGTGTTATATCTTGATGTTGATGAAAGACTGTGTTTGAGGCTGAAACATGAGCTAAGAGAAATTGTTGAAAAACTTCATAAACAAGGCTACGCTGCTACTAGAGTTAATTCAGTACCTGTTATTAAGGGAAAGCCTATATTTAGGAAAGTCATACCTTGGCAGATAAGGATCTTTAATAGACACCATGTGAAGTATAAGGGGATAGTACATGAACTACCGAATGTTAGAGGAAGGGTTGCTGAACTCAATCCTTACGAATATTATATTATTCACTTAAAAGGTGATTCATGGTTTAAATTATGGAAACACTCTGTGAAGTATGCCTATCTCGAAAGAATTGAAATACATAGGATGGGCAACTA
>QMWS01000153.1 GCA_003661745.1 Thermoprotei archaeon
GGCTAGTGTTTCTGCAGGAGAGGAATTCAGGAAAGATGTAGGAGCTACTGCTCGGTCAAATAACTACATCTTAGCCCTATCACTAGCTCTAATATCGGCGTATTTAGTGCTTCGGTCTAAGCTAAGCAGAGCGCGGATCTAGGGTAGGGAGTACGTGACCTTTATCCTTTTAAGTAGTACAACCTAAACTTAGGTAGAGGTGATTGCTACGGAAGATGGTGTAGTGAGGGCCCTGAAGCTGCTGAGCTCTGGAAAGCCTATCTTCATACATGACTCAAGCAGTAGGGAAGATGAAGTCGATATGGTCTACCACGCCGGCTTCATAGACTTCAGAAAGATAGCGCTGCTGAGGAGGCTAGCTGGCGGCTTAATATGCTTCTCAATGCCTAAGAACATAGGTGAGGCCCTGGGACTCAGGTATATGAGTGACATTCTGAGAGACGTGGGCTACACGGAGTTAACAGGAAGGACGTTAAGGTATGGTGACCCACCAAATTTTAGCTTATGGGTAAACCACCGTAATGCATTAACAGGTATCAGGGACACGGATCGCGCACTAACTATAAGGGAGCTCGATAATATAGTGAAGCTCGTCGTCGATGGTAGAGTTGGTGAAGCAAGGAGGAAATTCATTAATGAGTTCGTGGCGCCAGGGCATGTGCCAATACTTCTTGGCAGGGGCCTCAGGGTACGCAAGGGCCACACGGAGCTCTCTCTTGCTCTAGCAGAGCTGGCCGGGATGAGGCCCAGCATGGTAATTACTGAGGTGCTAGATGAGGGCGGGGCTATGCCTGTCAGTAAGGTTAAGGAGTTAGCTAGTAAGTTAGGCACGGTAGTGATTGAGGGTGATGAGATAATTCGTGAATGGGAGAAGAGGATGAATTCTTAAGGATTTAATTCAGGCGCCTACTTAGGTCCCTGAGTTACTGACCGCTACACTTATGGTATGCGCTGTACTTATTACTAAAGTTACTAAACAATACATGGGTAATGATTTGCCCAAGATAGTAATTAATATCCCTATGGACGTACTTGAGAAGATCGTGAGGTCATACCCGGGTCTACCGCCTGGGGAGGCTATTAGGCAGTACATTTTGGATTCCCTGAAGGGTATGGCGCCAGAAGTTAAGGAGGTGCGTCCAGCAGCTCCTGCACAGATATCTAAGGAGGACATAGGCAAGTTGCAGAGAAGCATTATGGATCTGCTGAATCCCTATACGGCTAAGCTAGATGACTTAAGCAGGCGCTTAGGAACTATAATTGAGATACTTGAGAACTTAGTAGAGAGGGTGGCTAACTTAGAGGGTTCAATAAAGGAGCTTAGGGAAGGTTACGCAGCTAAGGCTGAGGTACCCCACGAGGTAAAGCACAGGGAGCGCAGGTCAGCATTAGATTTCCTACGAGAGCAGAAGGTAATGTTTGAGTCAGAGATAACGGGAAGAATAAGAAATAGAGATGCATTCTTTGAGAGGCTTAAGAGAGGAGGTGCAATTGTTCTGGAGCTTTCAACTGAGAGAGTGGCAGTCGATCCGGAATTCTGGGAAGAGTTTAAAAGGAAGCTATCTGAGCTAAGTAGTAACTTAGAGAAGGATATGGTTAGGGTATTAGGAAAGGAAGGGGCGGCATTACTGAAGGCTCTGATGCATGATGCGCAAGTATACTTTGACGCAACAAGAAAGAAGTGGGTCCTGCTGGTTAAGGAGGGTTAGGTAACCCAAGCACGACAGCTTCCTTTGAGTCTCCTGCCAGGTAGCCCCACGGCATTCCCTCGGTATTGTATACTCCATCAAAGAAACCATTCCTATCGACTATTATCAGTCCTGCAGTCCCTTTCCCAAATAATTTGGTATGTTCATTAATGGCTCTCCTTCCTGCTTCATCAGCTCTTAGCCCCTGCCTAACGTACGTGACAGCTCTCAGTGTTAGGAAGGTCATAATAATTGTTTCACCGACTCCTGTTGCTGTAGCTGAGGCATGTCTGTCAGCGTAGAATCCAGCGCCTGGAATTGCCGAATCACCTACTCTGCCAGGGAGTTTCATCATTATTCCGCCAGTACTTACTGCAGCTGCTAGGCACCCGCTTTCGTCTAGGGCTACAGCCCCAACGGTGTCGTGCCCTAACCCGAGCAGCTGCCTAGCTACAGCATAGTTCTTTCTGAATCTCTCATTAGGTATTTCCCCCCTACGGAGTTTGCTAATCAATTCACTGTACCGCTTAATGACGTATTGTGTTGGTCCAGGGTGCTTCTGGAGACCCCATAACCTAGCTAGCTCGTCAGCATACCTGCCAGCAATTAGGATATGATTTGTCTTCTCCATGATTAGCTTAGCCAGTACTACAGGGTTCTTAGGGTACGAAGTAGCTGCTACAGCACCAGCCCTCCCACTACAGCCCTCCATAACACCCGCATCCATAGTTACTTCCCCTCTTACATCAACTACGCTGCCTACACCAGCGTTCAGCAACCCAGAGTCCTCGAGAACTCTGACTGCTTCAACAGCAGCTTCAATAGCTGACGCGCTCTTAAATAACTCATAACCAGTAATGAGAGCATCCTTAAGTACCTTACAGACTTCCTCTATCCTATCTCTGTGGGCACGCCACGCGCCAGCCCCTCCATGCACTAGAAGTATAGGTGGTTTTCCCCGCATATTAAATACCCTCCTCTAATTGCGGGTACGTAATATAAAGCTCTGAGGAATCTATTGCTTGATAAATAATGGTTAGTGAAGCAGTAAAGCTTTACGAATTAAAGAAGAAGATCGCTGAGGAGTTAGAGAATCGACTGCCTAGTAGGTCAGTACTTAGGGCAAGGAGAGATCCTCATGCTAAGAGGAGACCTAGGCCGTGCGGCATAACTATTCACCCAGGTCATGGCTGCCCGCTTAAGTGTTTATATTGCTACATATATGACATGGGCTTTACTGACAAGGTCGTGGCATACCCTCTTGAGCCGCTTGAGCTAGTGTACGCCCTAGCTATAAACCCTTACGTAGTTCCAACA
>QMWS01000154.1 GCA_003661745.1 Thermoprotei archaeon
TCAGTTAAGTTAGGTAGGGAAATCAGGGACTACCAGAGGCCGCTAGGTATTAAGTCGCTAGTTATTAATGTAGCTAATGTTGAGGAGGGCCTTCCTTCCCTAACTGCTGAGGCACTGGTAAGGATGCTTAAGCCTATGATCTATCAGGGTGAGCCGCCGCTGAGATCCATCGAAATAGTAATTACTGGAAGCGGGTCAGAAGTGAGTGTAACGTTTATTTGTACCTCATCTGATAGGCCTTGCGGTCCCTCATTTAAGGTTGTGGGTGTTAGGCGGTATGAATAACACGGTGGCGTCATTTAAGGCTGTGATAGAATTAGACAGTGCTGAGGTTGCCTCAGCTCTAGTTAGGGCGCTAGCACCAGAGACTGAGATTAAGTTAAGAGGTGTTAGGTCGGAGATTCGACTCATTGATGACTCAGCTATTGAGATTGCTGTGGAAGCCCCTGACTACTCAGCTTTCAGGGCCGCAGTAAACGCGCTCCTAAGGCTTACATCATCTACGCTTGAACTAATTAGAGAGCTTAGTGGATCTCTCCCCTAACAGCGTAGTTCACTGCCAGCAAAAGTATTTTTAATATTCTCAGTAAATAACCTCACGGTGTAATCGATGGCGCAGAGATTACCGCCGGAACTAGAACAGCTAGCTATTAAGTACCAGCAGTTAGAAGCTCAGCTTACTTCCGTAGTCACCCAGAAAACAGCTATTCTATCTCAGATCAAGGAGATAGAGAGGGCTTTATCGGTACTTCAGTCAATAAGTGATGACGCAACCGTATACAGGAACACTGGCTTCGTAATGGTTAAGGTAAGTAAAGAGGAGGCGGTAAAGGACCTCGAGAACCGTAAAGAGGAGCTCCAGATCAGGCTAACGAGCCTTGAGAAAATGGAGTCTATGCTGAAGAAGCAACTAGATGAAGTTAAGGAGAAAATAAGTAAGTTCAGAGTAGGAGTTAATGTTGGGGAGAAAGAGAGTTAGGAAAAGCCTGTCAGTAGAGGAATTAGGGCTTAACCTAGGTAGTATTAGTGAGAGTGATTTAGAAGAGCTAGCTGCTGAGGCATCAGAGAGATTAGCTAGCGCGCTGGATGAACTAGTCGGCAGGCAGAGCTACTACGTATCAACAGTTAGGCTCGAATTTGATGAGGAAAGAAGGGCCATTAACGCTATTATTGAAGTTGAGGTATCATCGCCAATACAACCATCTCCTGAGCTAATTACAAGTATAGATAGCATCATTGATGAGTGTTTTGAGGTGATAAGAAACGAGCTCATCAGGAAGTTCAAGAGCAGCTAATAACATTATCCAGGAGGTTATTTCATGGCTCAGTAGCTTACGGGGTAATGTGTGCATTTTTATCCACAAGAACGCCGACCCTGATGCGGTTGCTTCAGCTTATGCTATCAGCTACTTAATTAAATACCTAACATCAGGCAAGACATTGATTTCGCTAGTAGCTCCGGAGGGCTTAGAAGCGGTATCGAGAAAGATGGTCGAGGAACTCAACCTCAAAAAATATGTAGATAGCGAATATAGCAGTGATGATGTGAATTGCTCATACCAGGTAGTTATTGATACTGCTTCAGCAAGTCAACTAGGCAGGTACTCGAGTATTTTACGTGACTACCTGCTGATTGATCATCACGAAGTAAATACCTTAGTCGAGTCGGCTAGAATCATCCTATATGACCCGAAAAGGCGGTCGAGCTCTGAGATAGTTTTTGAGGTGATGAAGCGCCTGCTGGGTAGGTTACGCGGTAGTGTGCCGAGCGAGGTACTTACTGCTTTAATCTGCGGGATTCTCTATGATACAAAATACCTTAGGCTGGCTGATGACGCGACATTTGAGGTCATGGCTAAGTTAATTAGGCTGGGGGGAGACTACAGCTTCGCTCTAAGCATACTTAGTAGTAAGAAGGAGCTCGATTACTCTGAGCGTATTGCAAGAATTAAGGGTGCTATGAGGGCGGGCCTCTACAAGGTCGGCGACCTAATAGTGGTAATTACATGCATAGGGGCGTACGAGTCATCAGTTCTTAAGCTTCTTCTAGATGCTGGGGCTGACATAGCTATAGCGATAGCAACTAGGAAGAATCGGGGTACTAGGATTATAATACGTACTACTAATGAGGTAGTGGAGCGCCTGGGCTTTCCTCTCGCTGCTGAGCTAGCTCGCAGGTTAGGCGAATCTATGAAGGGTTCAGGAGGGGGCCACGCATCGGCAGCAGGAGTTTACGTAGAGGAATTTAAGGCAGAAACATTCATTAAGGTGCTCACGAGCTTCTTTAAATCAAGAGGCCTTACCCTTAAGGTAATTGACGAGGGGAGATGGTTAAGTGAGTGTGGTGGTTAGTATTGGTTAAGGTCTATGCCGATGAGAGGGAGAAGGCGTCTAAGGTGCCTAAGTACCTAAGTGCTATGGGGGTAACAGTGATATATAAGCAGCTGCCAGTTGGTGACTACATACCAGCTGAGGGGATAGTTATTGAGAGGAAGAGGGTTGATGACTTAGCGAGATCGGTATTTGATGGGAGGTTTTTTGGTCAGCTAAGGAGGTTAAAGGAGACATCAGATAAGATAGTGCTCATTGTTGAGGGAAACCTTAATTACCTGAGGGCTAGGTATGCGAGTAGGTATAAGGCTATTGAGGCAGCACTAATAACGGCCTCAATAATTAATTCGCTGCCCATAATATACACTCAAGACACGAAACATACAGCTGAAGTAATAAAGTATATAGCTGAAAAGTTTCAGGAGAGTGGACAGAAGGTCCCGACGCCATCGATGTATAAGAAGGCAGTTAAACCAAAGACTACCGACTTAAGGAAGTGGCAGCTATTTATATTATCGTCGTTCCCTGGTATAGGACCTATACTGGCTGAGAGGCTCCTACTTAAATTCGGGTCGCTCAAGAATGTCCTTAACTCGTCACCATCAGAGCTATCTAGGGTTGAGGGCATGACTGAGGAGAAGGCTTGGCTTATAGTTAAGATAGTTAATGA
>QMWS01000155.1 GCA_003661745.1 Thermoprotei archaeon
ATGGTGGTCTTGGAAAGGCTTATGCTTATGAGCTTGGGTGGCAGGGGTGGACTGATGGTTGGACTTTTCAAATATATGTTAACGGAGCAAGAATTTGGCTAGACACAAAAAACGTCTACATGCCAAAAAGTAGGTGGAGTTACGTTGTAGGACAATATAACGGGACTCACTTGAAGATTTTTGTCAACAGCACACTCGTCGGATTGAAAGAGATAGGGGTTGTTTCTATAGATGTAAACGAAAATCCGTTCCAAATAGGTTTATGTAGAGGTGGTAGCTGGAACGGTACAATAGACGAAGTACGAATCTCAAATATTAGTCGTTCAGAAGCATGGATAAAGGCTTGCTACGATAACCAAAAGGATCCAGCATCTTTCATTAAACTATCAAATGAGGAAGTCAACCCCGATCTGGAAACTCCAATAGTATTGAATGTTCAACCTGAAGATCAAGCTATAGAAACGTACACGAACCCTGAATTATCTGCTTATATATACAAAAGGCCGGACGAAGGAAACCTAACAATACTCTTCCAAGAAAAAATTTCCAACATCTGGCAAACAATAAGGATCATTAATAATGCTGCAAACGGAAGGTATTCCGCTATACCTTCAAAAATGAACAAGCTGGGAACAACATACTACTGGAGAATCTGCATCTATAACGGTACATACTGGACAAACAAAACCTTCTCATTCACTACTACAACAAAAGTCTTACAACAGAAATGGTTAGCAAAAAATTTGCCAAGAAGCGCTTCCGGCGTCTTAATTTCAGATATAAATAACGACGGAGCAGGCGAAATTTTCCATGCAGGAAAAGGAGGAGTCGTAGCTTTAAATGGAACAAACGGACATATTATCTGGTACTACTCGGACGATAGAGTAGGATTCATGGCTCAGGCACAAATGGCTGATCTTACAAAAGATGGAATACCTGAAATAGTGGTGCCATTAGAGAAGCCAGCTGGGCTTCTTGTTTTACATGCAAATAATGGAAGCTTCTATTGGGACATAAGTGGCCTAGGACTTGAAACATACTCAAGCCCCGTAATAGCAGACATAAATGGAGACGGGTACCCCACAATATTTATGGCATCCACGGACATCTATAAGGGACTTAATGGGACAGGTAGGATTTCTGCTATAAGCCATAACGGAACCCTTCTTTACCAAACATTTGCGTGGCGTCCATGTGGAGGAGGACTATCAATTGCAGACGCAGATGGTGATGGAGAATTTGAACTCTACATGGGAGATCGTCACATGTACTTAAATCATCCAGAACATGGGGATAACGACTATGGAAAGGGAGTACAGTCTTTTTGGGCAAAAAATCTTACCCTACGTTGGTATCATCCTGACATACTATGTAGCAGCAATATCCCCATATTAGCCGATGTTAATGGCGATGGGATACTAGAGGTAATCATAGGGGATTTAGACGGCGGGCTCGCAGTGTTAAACTCCACCGATGGAAGCGCCATAAGAAAAATAAAGGGAAGAACGGACAGGGTGCCCGTACATTATCAACCATCAGTTTATGACATAGATCAAGACGGCCATTTAGAAATGCTTATGGCAGACGCCCATGATGAAACATCCGACGATCTCGTAGTATGGGATCTAGTAGACTGGAAAGAAGATGCAAGGATATACATAGGAAAATGCTACTATGGCCCACAAGTGGCCGATGTAACGGGCGATGGTATAATGGAAATAATCGCCTGCAACTATAGAAGCATCATAATAATCGACAAGAACTATCAGATAATAGGCGGGATAACAGGACTGTCGGGAGACATACTCATAAGTGGCCAACCGCAATTTATAGACGGCATAGTAAATATAGCAGGAGTCCTCAATTATGCTGTAGCTCAAGATATAGACGGAGATAACTACACTGAACTGGTAGTGTCAACGCAAAGCGGATACATCTACGCCCTCGACACCCCAGCACGAATCCCAAAACCAAGACCAAGAACAGAAATCCAATTCTACAGCGAATACCGTCTTGGAGCCGCAGAATACGTGCCGCCACCAGGACGCCCACAACCGGTCATAACATCAGTAAACCCACCAAACAATGCAGAAAACGTGCCATTATCATTAGCAAAACTAGAATTTACGGTAATAGACTACCAAAGCCAAACGATGAACTACTCGGTGACAACAAGCCCAGACATAGGCTCCCAGAACGGAACAATTGCTGGCAAAGGCAGAGTAACCTTGAATATAACCAAAAAACTAGTTCCATCAACAACGTATACATGGACAGTTTCCGTCACAGACGGAACACACTGGACAAATAAAACCTTCACGTTCACAACCGAACCACTAATGCCGTGGTGGGATAAAAACTGGAAATACCGCAAAAAGATAATTATCGACCATACTAAAGTGAGCGGATATCTCCAAAACTTTCCGTTATTAATAACCTTCGCAAATGATTCAGACATAGCACTTCACGCCCAACAGGACGGAGACGACATAGTCTTCGTAGATGCAAACAATAACAAGCTCCATCATGAAATTGAATTCTTCAACAGCACAACCGGAACCCTAGTAGCCTGGGTTAATGTGCCACATTTGTCTCCAGAAAACCAAACGACAATTTACCTGTACTACGGAAATCCAGTAGCAGAAAACCAAGAAGAACCCACCCTCGTCTGGGACCAAAATTTTGCTATGGTTCAGCATCTAGAGGAGACAGCTAATATTAGAAATGATTCTACACCCAACGATAACGACGGGTTGGCACAAGGCAATATACAAAAGGCAATGAATGGAAAAATCGACGGAGCAGACGAATTAGATGGAGTAGACGATTTCATTAATGTTCTTAACAGCGCAACTTTAAACATAACATCTGAGATTACGGTTGAGGCTTGGTTCTGTTCGGCGTCTGGACTTGGTGGAGAGGATTTGGGTTGGTATGGTGGTCTTGGAAAGGCTTATGCTTATGAGCTTGGGTGGCAGGGGTGGACTGATGGTTGGA
>QMWS01000156.1 GCA_003661745.1 Thermoprotei archaeon
GGGATAATACAATCACTAAAGAAGTGGAGTAATGTAATACTGGTTAACCCTCACGATACAACACATAGTAAAGAGCATAACATAATAATGAAGAGATACGGATTAGACAAGCATACAGCATCAGCATACATAATAGCCCTCAAAGGATTAAAGAAAATACAACAATTGTTATAAAAAGTTATCGTTTCAATGAATAGTCTTCTAGGCTCAGTCTAAGGCGTGAGCTAGTATATGTGTTTATGTGTTTAGGTATATCTGTAGGTAGCTTAGGCTTACTCAGCAGGAGCGCTCTTAATGTTGCTTCTCGTTAAGCTTGAACTGATCTCCAATCTTCTTACCTTGAGCCCTCACACAAGCAAGGCCCGGCCTTAGTTCTCTTGGATATCAATTTTAGCTCAAGCTTGTAAAGCGTTGGAAACATAGTTATTATGACTGATCTCATTATTTCATTCCTAAGCGCTTCCTCCAACCATCCCTCTCTTATTTATACTACCATCAACGCTATAAACTGAGAGATCCCCCTCATACTCTACACCTCATAGAAAAAGATGAAATCTACATGTAAATATAAACCAAGGATGTAGGCAGATATTTATAAATAAATAAGATATAGTTAAGCAGGGTAAAAGAGATGATAATCCTCAAAGTACCAAGAAAAGTCGATGACAAAGACCTAAGGGAATTTATTCTTAACCAGATAAAGAAGTTCAGGAGGAACCAAAAACGCAAGTATATAAAGCTTGAAGGCGAGCTCGCTTACTCTAATAGTTATGTGTACTTCCTATTTCCTTCGAGAGGCTTAGAGCTCGCTTTTGCATTATCGATTTACTTCAAATGCGAGAAGCACAGAATACCATGCGAGCTAAGGCTATCTAAACCCATTCCAATGGGAGAACTGCCAGCTGAAATAGTGGAGGCTGCAAAGGTGTGGAGTGAGAGAAAGCTACATAGGAAACATTATAAGCTTAAGAATTTAAGACTGTAATTACGTTGTAGGCGATTGTTCATGGTTACAAGAAAGTTTATTGTAGCTATAGATAGGAGTACTAAAGTAGGTGTTGAAGTATTCGCTGTTATCGCTTTGTCCATTGATTCTCAAGAGAAACTAATAAGGTATTCTGATTTCTTCAAGCATTTAAGAAGACTTGGTAGATTCTCTAAGATAATTTACTTACCTAAAATGCTGAGAATAATTAAACAACTAGTTGAGAGGAGAATCATTATTGGTCTCAAAGTATTTACTAGGCTAAATGAAGCTGTAGAACTAGTACATAGTAGAAGGGCTAACATATTAGCATGTATAGTAGACAACAATACATACAACTACTACACCACGAGAGGCATTAAATCGAGTAATTACTTTAAGTACATACCACTGGTAATACTAGAGAACGAGCTTAAGAAACCTAGTGAGGAACTCATCGATAAAGTACATAGAGCAGGCTTAACAATGGTCTTCCTAAGAACAGCCTTGAACATAAGTGATAATATAGCCAGCTATACCAGGAATTTATTTGAAAAACAGCTACGAGAAATACCACAGATATGGAATTTATAGGAAGAACGCCCCAACTCATTCCTACCCGCAGGAGAAGCTCCCGCGGGCTACCGGTCGGGGGCGTTTCTACTATAGAACTATAGATTCTATGACTTATATCTCTATCTACTCAATAATCTCATCACTTCACTTCGTAAAACACTATTCCAAAACTGCATCATTAGGACTTACAATTACAATATCATATCTCCTACTTTAGCATTTGAGAACTCGTTGAGTCTATAAATGTACTCCATTAATTCACTAACACTTTTATTACCATATGTCTGCACTACATAATTAAAAACATCATTACTACTTTCATCGTCAAAGTTGTGTGGACCACCATTAGTACATATGCTTCTCTGTTACATCAGCATCGCTATTTCTTCAATATTTTCAGGATGTGAGCCAAAGAACATTTTCCTCTAGACAAAACTCGTTAACTTCTTTCCGTATCTCCTAAAGTTTATGTAATCAGTTATAAACATCAATAGTACCAACTTAGTTATAGAATATTTATCGCTTAATAACCTGCACTTTTTAAACAAAGTCCTCAACAAACTCAAAGAGTACTCTAAAAACGGTAAACTCCAAGTTACAAAACTACCACATAGCTTTTGAATTAAACATAGTTGAGATAATGAAAAAGAAGTTGTAAAAGCACTTTATTTATGAATTACTGTAAGCTTAGGTGTCTTATCTGGTTCTACCAGCCTCGTTACTACAATATATTTGCTATAGTTTCTAAGCTCCTCAACCACTCTACTGTATCTTTCAGATCAAATGCTAGTAAAGCTTCGTCAGCAAGAATTATTAACTTATCCTGCGGGTACTTAGCCGATATGCCTAGCTTATACTCCGTCAGTATAGCAATTAAGGCAGCACCATGAATTTCATTTGTTGCTAATAATAAAAACAAGAATTATAGTGCCTAAACAATATTTAACTCTCTTTATAGATAATATCAGTAAGCTTCTTAGCTATGGTTTGAGGAGACTTTGGTCTACCGTCTTCTCTAATTATATCCTTAATGACATTATTTACTAGTTCTCTAAGATGCTCTTCTTCTAATGTTTCTTCACCTATGTATGAAGCATACACTAATTCTTTACCGTGATAAACACCATACATTATTAGTACGTATTCTTCACCCACTTCGAAGGGATCCATTCCTCTAACATCTATAAAAACACTATTTAAGCCATCATGTATATACATGAAATTGCCTTGAATACTATACGTTATTCCAATGGTTCTTGAGATTACATAACCTTTTATAAGTGTCCAGAAGTTCTTTATAGAGAACGTTTACATTAGTAACGTACTTAGGACCACCAATTACCTCCTTAGATTCCTCTAGTACCTTTCTTGTTTTAGGTATATAGTCCAAGGCTACTACATCTTTGCGAAAATCTCAGCATAA
>QMWS01000157.1 GCA_003661745.1 Thermoprotei archaeon
GCTCATTAGTCATTAGGAGAAACATTAACGTAGGAGACAAGTACACTTTCGTGAACATAGGTACTGCATTAGACTTCATACAGCATGCAAAGAAATACAAATACGAGTTATTGGCAAAGGTGAAGGGCTTAGACAATATCACAAAAAGACAAGTAATATTAGAAGGATCGGTCTACGATGTGATATTAAAGCCCCATAAAGGTATATTCTCGTTACTAATAGATACAGGAGGGGTCATATACACCATTGGAGGCTATAGAGCATTCATAGAAGACATATCAGCACAAGAAGTAACAATTGAAGTAACTGATCCAGTACAAGGCTACTTAAGTAAGAACTCTAACTTACAATAAATAATCAAAATTCTCCAAATAAGATAAGTTCTATTCAGGTACCACATCCACTACCGTAGTTATAGTGATGTAAATTCTACCTTATATCAAAGGAGATGCCCAGCTACTTAATTATCTTTAATTAAATTAAGGAATATTCTGAACCACTACATGCAAGGAAGCTAAGCGAGGATAATGTTTCAAGGTGTAAGAGTTGAATATACTATTAATTGATACTTATCCTCATTTTAAGAAGATATCATTTAGCTCAAATGACATAGTCCAGAAGTTGATTAATGAATACATGAAAAATTATCCACAGCTATTGGAGTTACAAATACAATGTCACAATAACGACATAAGTATTCTAAAAGCTATGGCTTCTAAATTGCTGAAACATAGTATTAGAAGAGAGGAAGAAATAACGAAAGCATGGAGAAACATTTACCCTGCTATACCAGTTGTTATTGAAAGAGCTCAAAAGATGTTCACTAATCTTCCGAATAAGATCTACATAGTAATATATGTTGGTAGTGGCTATGGTGCTGGGTGGGCTACTGAATACAATGGAGTGTATGCTATCCTCTTAGGACTAGAGATGATAGTCTACCATAATTGGACTAGCCCTGAAGATATCGAAGGATTAATAGCTCATGAACTATGTCATATAATACACATGTATCTTAGGAACATGAATGCAAGAGAATTTGAGAAACTTGAGGAACAACCATGGTTTCTTCTATATAGTGAAGGATTTACAATGAAATGTGAACACATACTAACTAATAGAATGTGGCGTATAGCAGATAAAATGACTGAATTGATTATTATGTAAGAATAAAGATGTTCTTGCCAGGGAGTATCTAGAAAGCATTGAGAAGGGGCTTTCTACAATAAAATTCTGGAGCTCGTGACAGGGTATAGACGGCGCTACTCAAACAAGATACTATTTAGGACATGAGTTCATAGAATATCTCATGAGAAAATATAGTTTAAGCTTAGAAGAAATAGCCAAGATAAGCACGGACGATATAAGAAGACTTGTAATAGAATTCTTAAAAGCAATAAGAAGTACCTAGCTTCATCGATGTATCCATGGTATTCTAGGTAAGGATATACAGCTCGGGATAGAACATTGAGTATCCTAGTTTGTACACATATTTTCTAATTGAGTATTTGGATACGGTAGACATATATACTCTTACTGTTCTAGATACGTCGGAGAGGATTAATATGGAGTCTAGGGTTATTGGCTGGATAGTAATAGTATTGATAATAGGCATAGTGGTAGGATATAGCGTCCATATAGCTTTATCAAAGCCGTTGACAACTACTATTACGGAAACTGTTACTAGCTATGCTACCTTGACTACAAGTGTAGAGAAACCTATGACTATAACAAGTACCACTGTTGTTACTGTAACTTCTCAAGTAACAGTTGTAACATCCACTACAACTACTGTACCGGTTGTTACGACAAAGACAATAACTATTACACCACATAGGGTAACAGTTGTTGATGCTTTAGGAAGAATTGTAGAGCTCCATGAAGTTCCAAAGAGAGTCGTAAGTCTTGCACCAAGTATAACAGAGATATTATGGGCTCTAGGATTGGGTAGCTATGTTGTAGGTGTAGATGAATATAGTAATTATCCACAGGAGGTTGTTGAACTAGTTAATGAAGGTAAGATCATCACCGTAGGAGGTTACTGGAACCCCGATATAGAGAAAATAGTTATGCTTAAACCAGATTTAGTGCTTGCTGATGCTGGCGTACAACTACAAGTACGCTTACTAGATAAATTTAATGAACTTGGATTGAAGGTTGTTTACCTCAAAGCTGATGCTACACGTAACATCTATGATATTTATAGCGATATAAGGTTTATTGCAACGATTTTTGGTGTTGAGGATCATGCTGACGAGTTGATAAAGAGTATTGAAGAAAAGATAGACTATGTTAAATCGAGGCTCATGAAAGCTAATGCTACCTCGGTTAAGGTTCTAGTATTGCTAGGTCCACCGTCATGGGGTTTATGGACTACTGGTAGCGGTACATTCTTGGACTATGTTATAACTAGTGCTGGTGGTATAAATGTTGCAAGTAAGTATAATGGATGGGTTCGATTAAGCTATGAGGATATACTGATGGCCGATCCCGATGCTATAGTAGTGACTGTTATGGGCTTAGATCCTAAGAAAGTATTAGCTGAAATAGCGTCTACTCCTCTAAATAAGACTAAGGCTTTCAAAACAGGTAATGTCTACGTGTTTACTGATGAGGCAGATGACTTACTAACTAGGCCGGGACCTAGAGTTGGTGATGCCATATTGTTAATGGCCAAGGTATTACATCCCGATATCTTTGGTGAAGCTTCTAGAGAAGACGTTGTTAAACTAGGTTCACAGAAGAGTATGGCTGAAATACATACATTACATATGGTTAATGAAGCTGTTGGTGTTGATATTGAAGCCTAGCGTACTTTATGAGTTTAAGCTTAGAAGGTTTTTCCTATCTCTTGTGATAGGCCTAATAGTATTGGCTATATCCATTATCATCTCACTTTCAATTGGTTCTACGAGTTATGGGATTATAGATGTTCTTAAAACTATTGCTTGGAGTATA
>QMWS01000158.1 GCA_003661745.1 Thermoprotei archaeon
GTAGATGTGCCACTGATGTATCACGGCTTAGCGCTAGATAGAGTCCACTACGACCCTGGTTTGAGGGCACCATCTCCTAAGGGCAGGCCGGCCCGCGCTTGGGGTGTGAGGGTTGATGCAGGAGAGGTAAAAGCGGTGATGGAGTCAGTTCTTAAGGAAGTAAGGGTAATTGATGCGGTAGAGTACAGGGAGCCTGAGGCTGCCTGGGCAGTTCCTCTCGCTTGGAGAAACATAATTATAGCCCACATCAAAGTCTCACACGATGGGAGCGAGTTAATCCCTGACTACGGCTTAACTGAGGAGGTCAGGCGGTACGTCATCTAAGCTAGTAGCTGTTCTCGAGCGCTCTGGTGCTTCCCTAAGGAAGGAGAAGGTACTTACGCTTCTAATCATACTTTACGTAGCGGTCACGCTACTCACTCATGGCGAGACACTCAACATAATCAAGTTCGTTGACTTTAACTCTATATTCATAATAGCTGCGCTCCTGCTCGTCTCAAGAGGCATGGAGCTCTCAGGGGGCTTTCACTAAGCTATCAATGAAGTTGATGTCACTTAGCAGGGGGTCACCTAGGTACCTAGCAGTCATACTAGCTGTAGCGTCAGCTGCCACAGCTTCCATAGTTATGAATGACACAGCACTATTCATCTACGTACCGCTAACTGTTGCCATATCGAGGGTGTGTGGAGTTGAGCTTGCCTGCCTCGCCTCACTAGTAACTATCGCTGTGAATGTAGGCTCGGCTTTGACGCCGATGGGGAATCCTCAGAACATAATTATCTGGCAGCACTACAAGGCAGCTTTTCATGAGTTTATTGCTTCATTAACGCCTTTCATGCTAGTAGCGCTAACGTTACTTCTAGTATATTACGTACTTAGTGGTTGGCGCAGTAGCACGGCTCAAGCCCGTACCTAAGCCACCTGCAGTAAAGGTAAGTAAGATACTGCTCGCAGCTTCAGTAATCTTACTGATAGTTGATGTGGCCTTAGCGCAGTATGAGCTCTCCGCACTCGCCCTAATACTTACTGTAGCCGCTCTGCTTATCGTGCGGAAGGAAGCGGTAACTACTGTCGATTACGCGCTAATGGCTATGTTTGTCCTCATGTTTGCGGACTTTAGGGGGCTTGCCAACATTCTAGCTCCAGCAATGTCCGGGCTAGCTATCACTAACCCAGTATCTGAGGTATTCTTGCCTGTCGCACTAAGTCAGGTAGTGAGTAATGTGCCTGCAACCCTATTCTTGATAGGGCACGTAAGTAGCTGGGAATCACTGGCAGTAGGTGCTAACTTAGGTGGTGTTTGGTTAATCACGGGGTCTCTAGCCAACATAATAACAGTTAGGCTTACGGGGATCTCAATGAGGAAGTTCCATAGGTACGTGCTTCCTTACTTTGCTATACTTTCTGCAGTAATCCTCGTACTAGCAGCTGCGGGGCTGTACCCCCACTGAAATCAATAAGTATCTATGCGTGGGTAAGTTACTTGGGTCTTAACTCATGTCTCTTAGGTTCCCAGCAGAAGTTCTTATGCCTAGGTATAGGAAGTTTCAAGAGTTGCTTAGGCGTGAGGGCATTGATGCTGTCATGCTTAGGACCTTATCGAGCTTCGTGTACTTCACAGGCACTAAGTGGTTGAGGCCTGCGCTCTTAATACCTGCTGAGGGAGAGCCTACAGCCTTTGTCGTACGCGGTGAAGAAGACTTCTTCAGAGAGAGGACATGGATCAAGGACGTAATTACGTTTACCGAAGGCGGTGAGCTTATGGCTAAAGTATCAGGGACTATCAGGGAGAGAGGATATAAGAAGGTCGGGCTCGAGTTCGGTTTGGAGCGGGACGCATACATTCTCTTCTACGAGATGTTTAAGAAGCTAAATCCTAAGGTAGAGGTAGTTGATGTTAGTCAGCTGATCTTTGAGCTGAGAATCACTAAGGATAAGTATGAGCTCGAATCAATACGTAAGGCAGGTGGGGTAGCATCTAAAGTTATGGAGCACATGCTCTCCATAGTAAAGCCTGGGATGTCTGAGACCGAGATAGCTGCTGAAGCCTACCATAAGCTCTATAGTAGTGGCTGCGAGGAGCCGCACGTATATGTAAATGTAGGGTCAGCACCCAGAGTTCACTCTGAGCCCTTTAGAGACGTTAAGGTTAAGGAGGGAGTCTTCGTCACCGTGATTATTGCTGCTGACTACAACAGATACTACGCTAACATGTCAAGAACTATCTACATAGGAAATGCCAGCGGCACAGCCGAGAAGGCCCTCAAGTGTATGAATGAGGTCTATGAACTCGCGTCGAAGCTAACTAAGGCTGGTGTAAGGCTGATTGACGTTATGAAGGAGCTGGATAAGATCTACGCTAAGTATGGGCTCCTAGACTATAGAATAGTTGGCTACGCGCATGGAGTAGGATTGCAGGTTGAGGAGCCGCCAATAACGACGATAGTACCGCAGCACAGAATAGTAGAAGTAAAGCCAAAAATGGTCTTAGCGTTCGTTCATGCTCCGCTACTCCTTAGGGGCTTAGGTCAGGTAAAGGTAGAGGACACATTCATTGTTAGAGAAGATGGTGAGCTAGAGAAAGTAACTGCCTAAATTCTTTATTTTCCATCAATTTTTTCTTAGATCCCTTCCTTTAGCAGCCGAAGCACTACCACTAATTACTTCCCGCAAGTTAAGTGTACTGGGTGATGCGCTAGTGATCAATAAAGCTGCTGAGTTGATTAAGTCTAGTAAATACGTAATAGCATTTACTGGCGCGGGAATATCAGCTGAGAGCGGGATACCTACGTTCAGGGGGTCTGACGGGCTGTGGCGTAGGTTTAGGGCTGAGGAGCTAGCAACACCTGAGGCTTTCGCTAGGGACCCTAAGAAGGTTTGGGAGTGGTACAAGTGGAGGATGGAGATAATACGTAAGGCGAGGCCTAA
>QMWS01000159.1 GCA_003661745.1 Thermoprotei archaeon
ATATAAAGGAGAGGTGCTACGGACAATCTTCCAGATATATACACAGATTATTAAGACCAAAACAAAAACAATAAATATTATGGGCGGGGAATCACAAAGAATTCCTCAAGAGAGGGTTGAAAGTCAATTTCAATGCGATATCCTTGTTTTCTTAGAAGTCTTTTGAGAATCACAAAGAATTCCTCAAGAGAGGGTTGAAAGGTGAATCTCGATGCGTATGGCTCTCCGAGTCTCTCCCCGAATCACAAAGAATTCCTCAAGAGAGGGTTGAAAGTTTTTTTCAAGGAATTCTTTTACCGCCTTCTTCAATTCTTCTAAGAATCACAAAGAATTCCTCAAGAGAGGGTTGAAAGATTCTTCTGTTCTTCTACCTGTGCTAGGTAGTCGTCTCTCTCCTGAATCACAAAGAATTCCTCAAGAGAGGGTTGAAAGATTTTCTTTAGCACCCCAAGTGCTTCTTGGACCAAAGCCGGAATCACAAAGAATTCCTCAAGAGAGGGTTGAAAGATTCCCTAAGAGCAACTCTCAGATCTAGATCAGTATTGCTTGATATGAATCACAAAGAATTCCTCAAGAGAGGGTTGAAAGTATGAGGAGGTTGATACCCCAGAGAAGCTGAAGAAGAAGAATCACAAAGAATTCCTCAAGAGAGGGTTGAAAGTATGTTCTCTGGGTACTGTGGCCCAGGATCATATCCTAGGGAATCACAAAGAATTCCTCAAGAGAGGGTTGAAAGAGAATATATTTGACCTGGTGCTTACTAACCCTCCTCTCCTGAATCACAAAGAATTCCTCAAGAGAGGGTTGAAAGGATATTTCCCAACGAGGAGCAGGAATGGGTGAAGGGAAACGACATGAATCACAAAGAATTCCTCAAGAGAGGGTTGAAAGTTTTTTAAAGTTAATGTTCTTGAATACATCCAAAAACGAATCGAAAATGGAATCACAAAGAATTCCTCAAGAGAGGGTTGAAAGAGTCACCACACGAGATAAATCCATTTAGAGACAATGTAGCGATAAGATGAATCACAAAGAATTCCTCAAGAGAGGGTTGAAAGGTTTTTATCTCCACTAATATTTTTTCGTCGGGGTTCCACAGGTCCAGAATCACAAAGAATTCCTCAAGAGAGGGTTGAAAGTATGTTGCGTAGATGATGAATTCTTGTTGGGAACCCAAAATCTGCGAATCACAAAGAATTCCTCAAGAGAGGGTTGAAAGATCCTACTTCCCGATATACTTGGGGAAGATAAGAAATCCGCGAATCACAAAGAATTCCTCAAGAGAGGGTTGAAAGATCTATTATTATCAGGTCCAGAAGTCTTCTATATCGCCAAGAATCACAAAGAATTCCTCAAGAGAGGGTTGAAAGACCTACCAACTTGGTATATACCAAACCACTAATCATAACAATATAGGAATCACAAAGAATTCCTCAAGAGAGGGTTGAAAGGTGGAGAATAATAAGGGTAGCGACAAGAGCACACATATACATAGGAATCACAAAGAATTCCTCAAGAGAGGGTTGAAAGCTGGAAAAAGCATCTTCTCAATTTGGAAAGCTTGTTTTTGGGAAGAAGAATCACAAAGAATTCCTCAAGAGAGGGTTGAAAGTCCAAGACCCATCGGAAGCCTTAGCAATAATATCACAAGAATCACAAAGAATTCCTCAAGAGAGGGTTGAAAGATATTGATGTGGCCGATATTCCGTATTGTGATTCAATTCGAATAGAGAATCACAAAGAATTCCTCAAGAGAGGGTTGAAAGTTCTGTTGAACAGTATCAAGTTTCTTATAACGCTTGAACTTCCATGAATCACAAAGAATTCCTCAAGAGAGGGTTGAAAGAGTAAATATCTCGCTTTCAGCAGGCTTCATCCCTGGATAGAGAATCACAAAGAATTCCTCAAGAGAGGGTTGAAAGTTCCCCTCACCTCGATTTTGCCAAAACAACACCAAAAATTGAATCACAAAGAATTCCTCAAGAGAGGGTTGAAAGAGGGTCCAACGAGAACAAAACCCTCCTCGCTGCGAACGAAAAGAATCACAAAGAATTCCTCAAGAGAGGGTTGAAAGAGCACATCTGTTCGACCATCGTCATCATAGTCTCCGACCGGAATCACAAAGAATTCCTCAAGAGAGGGTTGAAAGTCTAAGGTTCTTACCTTTTATAAGACGCCAATACAATATTGGAATCACAAAGAATTCCTCAAGAGAGGGTTGAAAGCGCTAGAAGCTCTTTTAGATCTTGTGCAATGTATTCTTTTACTTTGGAATCACAAAGAATTCCTCAAGAGAGGGTTGAAAGCCAGAGAGTTTGCTCGACGACATCATAAGACAATGCGAGAATCACAAAGAATTCCTCAAGAGAGGGTTGAAAGAGTACACACCATCTCCATCAGCTTTTACAGATATGTATAGAATCACAAAGAATTCCTCAAGAGAGGGTTGAAAGTACTCAACATATACAACGCTTGTGTTCCCAGAAGAAAAAGAATCACAAAGAATTCCTCAAGAGAGGGTTGAAAGCACACCCGTCAAAATCCCATTCGCAAGCGAACTAAGAAAACGAATCACAAAGAATTCCTCAAGAGAGGGTTGAAAGACACTCTTCTGAACTTCCCTCGAAAACCACCAATATCCGATAGCCAGGAATCACAAAGAATTCCTCAAGAGAGGGATGAAAGAAAAAAAAGAGAAATAAGTTCCTCAAGTCTCTGCCTCGCCGAGAATCACAAAGAATTCCTCAAGAGAGGGTTGAAAGGTAATCATCGATATCTTTCAACAGGTGCAACAGTACAAGTAGAATCACAAAGAATTCCTCAAGAGAGGGTTGAAAGACAAACAGAAACAAAACCCAAGTGCTACTATTTCAATAGTGGAATCACAAAGAATTCCTCAAGAGAGGGTTGAAAGATTTAACAAATA
>QMWS01000160.1 GCA_003661745.1 Thermoprotei archaeon
ATACTGGTGGTATGAACGTGAACGTATTCTATGTAAGCAGTATCATATATGCTAATATCATTAGAATATGTTTTTCAGGCATGATTCACGGTTTGGCGAGGGGTTTAAAACCCTGAACACCCTATCTAATAATATAGAACCCTGTACAGGGGTGAAATAGTGAGCTACGTTGTAGAATATAAAGGCTATTATGAAGTACCAGAGCTACCAACAGAAGTACAGGATGAATGGAAAAACACATTAATCAATGAAATGAATAGAATTTATAATGGCTTAATAACTAGGATACCTGATGAAGCGGCTTTTAGAAGTGTTATTGCCGAATCAGCATATCAATCATGGCAGAACTTCATTAACCCTAGTTGGGAGGATGCTGACTTTATCAAGCTAAAGTTCCAAGTAAAGCTTAGTGGAGCTTATAGTGCTTGGAAGGACGGTGTTGATGCGGCATTTAGTGGCGATTCACCATACTTCCCTGATAGAGTTACTGGTAAGGCTGGTAAATTCCTTAAAGCCAAGTATACATTAGGTGCAGTAGGATTAAGATATAAGTTTGGACGTGGAATTGCTGTAAAGGCTATTGGTGTCATCTCTGGCGACTATAGAGTACTTAAGGATATCAAGTCTCCTGATGAATTTACTGGTAGTATTGTCAATGTATTCCTAGCAGGTGCATCTAGGTTTGTTAGACCACAGGCTGTTGCTATTATAACTAGGGGATTAGTCCTTGCTCAGTATGCTCATGAATTTGGTTTAACGGGATTAAGGGATAGTGTAATCAGTACAACTAATACAGTATTAGGCAATACAGTATTAAAGCAAGTTGATACTTCAGCATATCCAACAGTAATATTAGAAATAGGCTATGATGGTGATGCTAATAAACTCTATGTACATAGTGCCGCCGGTACATCATAATCTTGATGACACATAATAATAGTGTACACATTATATATATTTGAAAAAAAGATGTTTTTTTACCTACTCCCCTTAATCTATGGGGGAGATAAATTCATGTATAATATGGTGAAACATATACATGAGTGTAGTATCAATAAGTGGAGAGGTGTTACCTGACTTTGGTAGGTTGATTAAGGAAGCGGCACTCTATGGTAGTTCTTTGGGAACAATTACGTCAGTTAAATTGATTTATGATGGTAATGAGGACTTATTCAACGTCAGCAATAAGAATTATATCTATGATGGTAATGAAATTGTATTAGTTATTGAAGCTGATATTATATCGAAGAGAACAGCTGTACCGGATGAGATACAGGTTCTTGTTACGAGACCCGATGGTACACAGTATCCAATCATTAGATTGTTCTATCCTACTATTATGTATGCATTACATAAGTACCATATTCGTGTTGAAGTACGTGCTGAATATAGTAATAGGCTGGATAAATACTTGGATGATATATATTATCATTGGACAAAAGCCAGTTTCGAAGGCGGTATGAAATTAGGCAGGATAAGGATATTGTATGATGGTGGAGCATATTGGAAGGAAGTAACTAACATGGTTAAGTATAACGTTGAATGCTTGGAGGAATATGGTGGCTTTCCATGTATTATTGAAGCGATTTTCAGGGATGAGGATTATCATGCATATACTACTAGTAAAGTAGAGGTGTATAATATTGCGGATAGAGAGATAATAGAGGATTCTATATCAGCAACTAAGGAGGCTGATGATGTACTTGAGTACCGTTTATACTATGTAATTGATAGGGGGATGCCTTATGGTTAGTTATGAGCCGTTACCTGATGCAAAAGTGAAAATATTGAAGAATGGTACGATAATTGCTAAGGGACTTACTAATGCAAATGGTGTATTTGAGACATACTTACCTAGTAATGGATATAACATATGTGTGGAGAAGGATGGTTATTTAGGTGAATGTAAAGGAGTACTTGTTGATAGGGATTTACAAGTAGATATACTATTGAGGAGAATAACAAGGATAGATAGGAGTGCGACAACGGTGCTTAGAGTAACTGGTGAGGTTGAAGATAGTGGTTCAACATTGTGTCTAAGTTGGGGATATGACCCGGGTAATCCTGTACATACACTTCCATATGGATATGATTATATATATTCATGGTGTGATGAGAATGAATTTACTCAGCACTGGTCAATAGCTGAGACAAATAATGTGGAGCCAGTAATACATGAGAATATACTTAAGCTAAAATCGGCTACGACGGTTTCAGAGTATTATGCACGTATAGAATGGATGATAAATGAACAGATTAGGGCGATAAATATTAATGCTAAACTCGACCTTAGATTCTATGAATATATAAAGGTCATCGCATATGATGAGCCTGATAGTGAGTATCCCTATTCTGTATTCAAGCTACGGAATCAACAGTTTCTTTTTAATATGAGATTATCGTATAAAAGATGTATAGCTCCAAATAAATGTTATAGCGGGTTTAATGAAGAGCATTATGAATATAAATGGGATGGTACACTGGTATATATGATACTATTCGATGAGAAGATACATAAATGTTACCGGTATGAGGAATTAATTGTTTCAGATATTAATCCGAGATTAATTGGTACTGCAATGCCTAAGAGAATATTGATTGAAATAGGGGCAGAACCCGGTTATTGTCTCGGAGGAGAGGATAATTATTGTACACCAATGATTGACTGGATAGGAATAGACTTGGTATGATGGGGGTGATAGGTATGACTGATATATTAACCATAGTGGCTCAATATGGTTTGGCGGGGATAGTGATTTATATCATGTATGAGTTGTTCAAATGGCATACAAAAGAGATAGTACAGCCTGTACGGGAAGATATTAATCGACTTACTAATGCAATTGATAAGTTAACGGATACTATTAATGACTTGAGGAGTATGATTACTAGGATGAATAGTACTATGACTGATATAAAGGAAGA
>QMWS01000161.1 GCA_003661745.1 Thermoprotei archaeon
AAAGCGATGGGTGCAGACAATGTCGCGGTTGTCGACCCATATAACATCGATGAAATGACTAACGTAGTAGCCGAGTACCTGAAGAAACCGGGAGTAAATGTTATCATTGCAAGGCATCCGTGCGCCCTCATGAAGGTTAGGGCTAAGGGCGTAAGCAGAAGGTATACTGTAGTACCGGAGAAGTGCATTGGCTGCCGTGCATGTGTTACAGTGACAGGCTGTCCAGCCATATACGTAGAGGGAGGTAAAGCTAAGATAATGCTGGAGGACTGTTTTGGTTGCGGGCTATGCGTTAAGTATTGTCCACAGAACGCCATAGTAGAGGTTGAGGAGAAAGAAGGAGGTGAGTAGAATGCAGGGGCTAAGCAATAAGATAATTAATATACTCATAGCCTCCGTAGGTGGTCAGGGAGGCCTAACACTATCTAGGGCAATAGCTATAGCAGCAGTTATGAAAGGCTACTCAGTTAGGACTGGAGAGACCTTAGGGATGGCACAGAGGTTCGGGTCAGTCGTCAGCTACGTTAGAGTAGGTAAGGAGGTGAGAGCACCTATATTCGGTGTAGGCGATGCAGATTACCTAATAGGTCTTGAGCTCACTGAAACTGTAAGAAATCTGCACTACCTTAGAGAAGGAGGATTAGCTGTAGTTTCTGATGAGCTCAAGCCGCCGCTAAGTACCAGCTTAGGCATGGCTAAATCATGGAGTAGGGAAGAGCTAGTAAATATAATTAAGGATAGTGTAGAGAACCTAATACTTGTGCCTGCGAAAGATCTAGCTATTAAGACAGGTAACCCGCGAGCAGCTAACATGGTGCTCCTAGGAGTATTTAATGAGGCAACAAAGCTATTTGATGACGAGTCCATTAAGGCAGCAATAGCGGCTTTGCTACCCGGTCGCAGAGGAGAAACGTCAATTCAAGCATTCGAATTAGGGAAGGAGTGGTTCAGATTAAGAAAGTAGGTTTTTATGTCTCACGTCCTGATCCCAAGTTATGTCTCCATGTGGGAGTAAGGCGCTGATGGCGAAGCCAATAGCCTTTATACCGGGCAATTACTACGTAAGCCTGAGTACTAGCGGCACCTACTGTGAGTTGATGTGCCCTTACTGCAGAGGTAGGTATCTAGTTGGCATGGAAGACGTGAATAGCCCAGAGAGGCTCCGTAAAGTAATGGAGCACTACTATGCAAGAGGTGCGAGGGGGTTCCTAGTAAGTGGCGGCTTCACTAGAGACGGCTACCTAATAATTTCGGAGGCGCACCTTAACGTACTGAGGGAGTTTAAGGCAGGTCATGACGACATAGTTATCTCAGTACACTCCGGCCTAATGCCTAAGGAGTTCCTAGATAAAATGTGGAGTATAGGTGTAGATTTTATAGATTTTGAGGTACCTCCCAGTAATAGCTACTTAAGGAACATGAAGAATTTACCGAAACACAGCGTGAGTGACTACATAGAGTTTATTGATTACGTGACTAGGTATGATAGAGACTTCATAGTTCCGCATGTTGTGCTCCATTCAAAGGAAAGCACTATCAGCAACGAGCTAGGCGTAATTAACGAGTTGAGCAAGTTTAAGCTAAGGCTGCTAGTAGCGCTGATCGAGATTAGTGGCGGCAGTGAGCTAAGCGCTGGCAATACTCTCAACATCGAGAGGATCACGTCAGCATTGAGGTACTCAAGGAGGCTATTTAGTGAAGTAGCTCTAGGGTGTATGCGGCCCCCGATCTTTAAGGCTAGATACGATGAACTCGTAATTAGAGAGAACCTGGTGGATAGGATAGTTAATCCGCGCAGAAACTTAATTTTGAGGTACGGATTACCTGTAATCTATGCGTGCTGTAGTATTGAGAAGCGCCACTTTAGGCTATTTCCATCAAAGAACTACTCAGGTTAGCTACTGCATAGCTCACTAATTAGGTCCTTAAGCTCACGCATACTTTTAACAACATATATGTTATTTACGTTTATCCTGGGGATTTCACTCCCTCTCAAGTACAGTACGGGGTAGCCTGCAACCTTGAATGCGCATTCGTCCCAATCGCTATCGCCTACGAACATGAACTTACTTAATGGTACTGAAGTAATTCTTGAAATCTTCTTGAGGATCTCATCCTTGTGTAAAGGATTCACTACCTCGACACCCTCAGGAATCAGGTAGCCCTGATCGTCGAATAGGAGCTTATTAGCAAATACTAATTCTATTCCCAGCCTCTCTGCTACCATGTTCGCTAGTATGTCGATGCCGCCGCTAACTATAGCTACCGTAATACCTAGGGACTTTACGTAGTTAATTAGGTCCTCAGCACCGTCCTCAAGCTCGTACTCGCTGAAGGCCCTGACTATATCCTCGCGCCTAAGCTTATTGTTAGTTGCCTGCAGTAAGGCCTCTAGGTCTCTCGCCATCCACTCGCTATACGATATGACGCCTTCCTTGAATAACTCTGAGTCATTTCTCTCTTGAATTATTCTTATCGAACCGAACTTCTCATGAAGGTACCTCCACGATGACGTATGCTTAACTAGTACACCATCTAAATCGAAAGCTATAACACCTAATTTCTCGCACTTACTTCGCAAGATCTACTAACCTCCTCTAGTACATGGGCGAGTAGATCTAAGAACTTCTCTCTGCTTACTCCAGCAAATTCTACAGTACTGACCAGTAACCTAATGCTGTCGATTAATGACTTTGCGGCTTTCTTCCCTCTTAAGTACTTCTCGACCTCATCTATGACTTCAGGCGGGAAGGCAAAAAAGTCCCCCGTAATGCTTACATGACTTATCACGCAGTCTTGAGAAGCACCTATCTCAATACTTATGTATTTGCCGCTCTTTTCCTTAACTACCTTACTAATCGTGACCCCCGCCAATTATAACACCTCAAGGTCTCAGAAAGGTCCAGTTTCTTGACGTGTAT
>QMWS01000162.1 GCA_003661745.1 Thermoprotei archaeon
TATGTTACCCATCTTTATAGCTCTAGCTATGGCTTCAAAGTATAAATCCCATCTCTTCCTAGGATGGTTCTTAGCTATCATACCCACTAGGTTTGTACCTCTACAGCCCCTGCAAATATCGGGCCTCCAAATGCTAGGTTCTACACCATGTGGTACTACATGGTATCTCTCTATTCCTAGCACCTTAGCGGTATAGCTTGTGGGTACTGCTAGCAGGTGTACCTGCTTAAACATATTCCTAGTGCTCCTTGGTATGTGTACTGCTTCATGTACAAAGTAGCCTATAACTCTCTTCTCCTTGTTTACCCTCTTTAGTAGCTGTACTTGCTCTACTATGTTAGCTAACGGCTTTATCCAAGGGCTACCAAACAGTACTATAGCGTCTATCTCTCCCTCTCTCTTCTCTATGTGCTCTACAAACTTTATGAATGGGTTTCCATAGGGGTATACCTGCACTCCATCATAGTTTATTATAGCGGTTGTAGCAAAGCATGCAGTTACAACATCTATACCATGTTTCCTAAGCTCCCTTGTTATGTAATAGGTTACCTTCCCAAACCCTGTAGCATTCCAAGGACATTCACTTATCCATAGGACTCTCATTTTATGCACCTCATATAGCTGATAACAGGCTTGTTAGTAGCTGTAGTATAACTATCATTTGAACAAGTGTACCCATAGCCTCAAAGAGCTTCTCCATAGGGTCTAAAACCCATATCACTAGCCTCTTTATCCCAAAGCCTGCAGCACATGTATAGGTAGTTGTGGAGTTTGCACCAGCTGCTTCTATGTTTATGTCGTACCTTACCTTTATCCTCTTAAATGCGTTGTAGCTATACTTTACAGCGAATAAGCATTTACCATTACTGCACTCATAATGTGCGTCCCCCCATCTTTGGTTCTCAACTATGAATCCCCTACTTTCGGTGTTTACCCAATATCCTTCATTCTCTAGTTGCTGTACACAACTCATGTAATCACCATTAAGCATAGTAAACGCATGTACTGTACTGTCTCTTAAGTAATGTAACTTGGTAGTTATCACCTTCTCCTATTATCTCAATGTTTATACTGCATGTAGGTACTCCTTCCCTTGGTAGGAAGTCAGCACACCAAGGGATTTCAAGGTAAAGTGCTATAGCACCCATTAGCGGGAACTGAGACTCCCATAAGGTGAATTCACCACTAACGCTAGCACTACACCCACCAACTCCGCTTGATTTGCTGCACTTCTCCGTAACATCTCTATTGAGGTTCTCGGGTGTTAGGTCAGCTATCTTCCTAAAACCAAGTGTTTGCAGAAAAGCGTCTAGGTCTTCCAATAGCCCCGTACTATTTTCTGTAGTCCTCTGCACACTCTCGACAGTTAAAGGAACTCCTGCAGACTGTCCAGCCCTATAACCAATTACCACTTTAGCCACCTTCACTTCAAGATGGCTGTATTTGGTCGTCCCACTCTAATTTAACGGTATATTGTCCTGCAGGTGGGGCTTGGAATGCTATAGCCACTTCCTTAGTGTCTGGGTTGTATATGTCTGGGGCGAAGCTAACTTCAGCTAATTTAATCTTATTGCCATTGCTATCGACAGCGACAAGCCTCACAGAAAGCCACGATTGTATAGCATTCCCAACATCATCAGTTACTGTAGCCCTGTAGCTCTGGCTTTCTCCTTCCATCATAGTGGATCTCTCTAGCCTTTCATTCGTTACTATCACATCATGCCATTCTACGGATCCTACTGTCAAAGGTACCCCTGTGCTACTACCCCCTCTATATCCAATTAATGACATTTTTATTCACCCCTAGAAATTCTTAAGACCTTTAGGATTATTATTCTTCAACCTTAACGGTTCTTGTTGTGGTTTGTGGCGTGGTAACGGGTAGTTGCATCTGGGGTATCTCTGCACCACTTGTCTTACCTACTGTAGCTAGCAATTGCTGTACAGTACCCATTAGCACAGGTATCATAGATTGCATAACAGTAGCTCTTACCTGCTCCTTTATAGCTTCAATCGGGCTAGGTCTGAATCCCTGAGCTTGCGGTACCTGTGTTTGTTGTTGCTGTGAGGCATGTGTTTGCTGTGTCGTACGATGTGTTGCGATTGATTGTAGCACATCGATATTTGTCTTAAAGAACTCACTTGTGAATACTGCACCTAGCTTAACCAGTAACTCTACTGCTCTATTCAACATGTGTTCTACAAAGTGAATTGCTGCTACAAGAGCTTTGGGGCTTACATCTTCAAATGTTTGGTATATCCTCCATAGCTCTAGTGCTTCCTCTAGCACTTCACTCATAGTTAAACCTTTTTGTTTAGCAACGAGTTTTACGCTTTCGTAAAGCTCCCTGTTTCTCCTAGCTACTACTCCTACACGTCTTCCTACTTCAAATTCTTCGCCCACTTCTTCGCCCATTATAGCCAACCTCCTTAGCCATGCTTTATAGCCTCTCTAAGCTTACTGCAAGTGTAATCGTCTCTACACTTTACTCTTACCACATAGTCTATACATAGGCTAGCGTCGGGGCAATCCTCATCGATGGGTTTGTGCTCCTCTGCTTCTTTACTGTAAAGCTTTACTTTGTAGAAATACATCTCTATGCCATAGTTAGCTAATAATGCTGATATTTGTTGAAATGCTAACTGCATTGACTGCACCATACTCTGTGCCTGAATGATGTTTATCTGTGGTCTAGCCTGTGCCTTAGGGGTTTTTTCACTCGGGGATTGCCTGTTCATGGTTCCGCCTCACCACTACTATTTCCTGTTAAAGCGTATATACTTTGCTAGTCATGGAAACAGGAGCCCTGTCTAGTGGGGGGGTGTCCCACTTAGGGTGTAACAGGGGTAACAGGGCTCTGAGTAGTTTATAAGGTATCAACGATATCTCATAATGTGGGGTAAAAA
>QMWS01000163.1 GCA_003661745.1 Thermoprotei archaeon
ACGCTGCGGAGAACCTAGAGAAGTTGCTAAGCAGCATAATTCAGGATGTAGCCTTAGCTAAGGTTGTCAGTAAGGCTTGGGAGGATCGGATTAACGTATTCCTTAGCGCCCTAGCAGGAAATTACTTAATCGCTATTGAGGGATGGATTCCCGTTTCACAGCTTTCCTTCTTCACGGACAGACTCTATGCAACCGTCAAGTACGTCTATGTAAGTGAAGTAAACACGGACAAGAAGCCGCCTACTAAAATGAAGAATCCGAGACCATTTAAGCCATTCGAATTAGTTACCAAAATATACGGCATTCCTAACTACCGCGAGTGGGATCCAACACCAATAATAACGTACTCGCTGATGTTGTTCTTTGGCCTAATGTTTGCTGATGTAATCTACGGCGCTATAATGTTCATCATTGTGAACTATGTACTGGAGCGAATTGGCTTGGTAGAGAATCCCTATTCAGAGGGCTACGTGACCTTTAAGAAGCTGCTAACCGCCCTCTCGATCTCGTCTATGGTATTTGGATTCCTCTCAAATAGCTACGCTGGCTACTCGATAATATTCGAGAACGGTAGGATAACGTTTGGTATGGCATCTGGGTCAAACATACAGGCAATCCTACCTATACTTAATCCCACATTCTTCCTAAAGATGGCGTTGATAATAGGGTTAGCGCACATTAACATAGCTCATGTACTTGCACTAATTAAATTCATTAGAAACAAAGAGAGGGGTGAGCTGATCTCAAAGATAGGCTTCTTCATAGCTGAAGTCTTCGGCATACCCTACGTACTTCATGTATTTCTCAATTATCAGCTACCAGGAATATTAAATCAATACAGTGACTACCTACTCTACCCAACACTAGTAGGTCTAGCTATGCTAATAGCTGGCAAGTTCGTTACGCATAAGGCACTCGGAGCGCTCTTCTGGCTCTTCGACTTAACAGGTCTACTAGGCGATGTAATGTCGTATACTAGATTAGCTGGCCTAGGCCTTGCGACCTCCTTACTCGCTCAGAACTTCAATAACCTAGCCTTAGGCATAGCTGCTGAACTCTCAGGCATGGTACCTATTAAGATAGTAGGGCTCATCGTAGGTGGCATAATGGCCTTGATAGTCATGATCTTTGCTAACCTACTCAATATTGCCTTTGGCATCATAGGCGCCTTCATACACTCACTGAGGCTCTGCTTCGTTGAATTCCTGCCCAAATTCTATGAGGGTGATGGCAGGGAGTTTAAGCCGTTTATGCTTAAGGTAGAGAAAGTCGTTTACGTCGGGCCTAGGACGTCTGTTTAAAGCGGTTTTTACTTTTTAAGTAAGCTAAAAACGGCGTTAAATAGGGCTTAATTTTTTCCTAATTTTTTATAACCCCCTCCCCTAATACTTTCAAGGTGTTCGGTTGTGGATCTTAACTTTGTTGCCACTCTAGGCTTAGCTCTAGGACTCGCTGGCGGCCTAGCTGGTTCGTCTATTGGAACAGCTAGGGCAGCATCAGCCGGACTCACCGTACTTGCTGAAGAGCCAGGGTATTTCAGGCAGGTAATAATTCTAGCTGCACTACCAATGACTCAGACATTCTACGGACTAATATTCACTATGCTAGGACTTACATCAGTGCTGCCAGCAATAGCTGAGCTAACCCCTCTTAAGGGCTGGGCATTCCTAGGAATAGGTATTGCCGTATTCTGCGCTGAGTTCGCCTCAGCATGGATGCAAGGAGAAGTATGTATGTCAGGTATAATTGAGGTACCTAAAACTAAGGGCGCCGTATGGGTTCACACAATGATATTAGCATCATATGTCGAGTTATTCGGTATCCTAGGACTAGTATTCGGATACCTGCTTCTGACGATGGTTGCTGGCCTACCAATCTAATACCAGGAAATATTAACTACACATAAAGAAAACAACAATATCGAACTGGGGGAAGTGTATGGGGCTAGAGGAGCTAAGGAAGAGCATACTGGAGAAAGCTCAGAGAAAAGCAAGTAAGATAATCGAGGATGCTAGAGAAAAAGCTAAAAAAATAGTTGAAGAAGCAAGAGAAGAATATTACAAAAGATTGAGTAAGGAGCGAGAACAAGCACTACGAAAACTAAAGGAGGAGGAAAATAGAAAGTACATAAGTAAAGTTATGGAGCTAAATCTAGAGTTAGTCAACCTAAAGAATAGAATTCTTAATGAAATAGTGAGCGAGCTGAAGAGGAGGCTAGAGACACTAAGTGAAGAACTAAGGAAAGAATCACTAAGGAAATTAGTTAAAGAAGCACTCAATACAGGAATTTTCGGCTCTGGCCGGGTAGTTATTAAGGTTATCCCGAATGATGTTAAACTAATTAAGGATATAATAAGGGAGGAAGGGCTAGAGGATCAAGTAGCGTCTGTTGGCAAAATCAGCTCTGAATTTCTTGGTGGCGTAATTGTTGAGTCGGAAGACGGTTCTATAGCGCTAGATAATACTTACGCCACCCGATTAGACAAGGTAATGCCCAAGCTCGTTGAGGAACTAAATAAAGAGGTCTTTGGGTTAGGTAAGCAATGACTGCCTCAGACTTAAAGTTCATCGAGATGATTAAGGCTAGGATACATAGGTGTCTATTACCGAATACTCTGCCTAAAATATTATCAACCAATCTATCTGACTTAGATAGCTTCATAACCTTTCTAGTTTCCTACGATGTGAGCAAGTGCATTCAAACATACATTAAATTAGATGAAAAGGTGAGTATAGATAGTATTTTTTCGGCACTAAATAGCTGCTGGATGGATGAGCTTAAGAGGATAATTAGCTTAGCACATCCTAGTCGAAGGTTAAGGCAGTTTATAGAGATGTACCTGAGTAGATTTGGGATAGTTGAGCTCGTGAATGCGCTAAGGGAATGGGACTCTATTGA
>QMWS01000164.1 GCA_003661745.1 Thermoprotei archaeon
AACAGATACCACACCGTACACGCTGTCAACGTCAGCCGTGAGGAAATCAAGTACTTAGCCACCTCAGGCGCGCACGTAGTACACAACCCAGAAAGCAATATGTACTTAGCCTCAGGCATAGCCCCTATAGTCGAGATGATGCGTGAAGGAGTAAATATCGCCTTAAGCACTGACGGTGCAGGAAGCAACAATAACCAAGATGTGATTGAGGCTATGAGGTTTGCTGCGATGCTCCATAAGGTAGCTAGCGGTGACCCTAAGGCAACCACTGCTTGGGACGCGCTGGAAATGGCTACAATAAATGGTGCTAAGGCACTAGGGATAGATAAGTACGTGGGGTCGCTTGAGCCAGGCAGAAGGCAGTATAGCTGTAATAAGGCTCGATAAGCCGCACATAGCGCCAATACACGACCCAGTAGGCTCTATAGTCTACTGCGCTAATGCATGCGACGTAGGTACGGTCGTAGTTGACGGTAGAATGTTAATGAAGAATAGGGTGCTCCTGATACTCGATGAGGAAGAAGTAAAGGAAAAGGCGGAGAAAGCAGCAGCAGAAATACTCAATAGAGCTAAGGAGAGGTACGGCATAAAGCTGCCGCATGAAGGCTGCCTGATGTAGCGCTTCAGCCTCAGATAGGGCCGAGATAATTAAGCAAGGATACTTAGGTATAAGGTATGACACTTTCCCTAGCACTGCGCCATCACATAAATGTGGCAATCAATTGAACCCAACGTATCTTACGCTGATGTAGTGAGCCCCTACTTAAGTATGAGGTCATTTGATGTTCTAGAAGAATGCTAACTAGTAGCTCTGAAATGAAATCATAGAAAATGTGCGGTACACGTACACAACATTAAATCCTATACTCAAGCTATTCCTGCTTAAATTAGTATGGAAATTGAGAGAGGTAATTAGGGTACCGCAACCTAGGCAGAGCAGACCTAGCCCTATACACATAGTGTGTATTATGACCGTAGTTCAAAAGCTTATGTTAGGTAAGTGTTACACCTCCAGCTGAGTTTAGGTAATAAGATAGCATATATTAGGATAAAACCGGAATAATATCAAGGCGCCTGTGGAGACCCCCGTAGTGGGGGGGTAATAAAGGCGAGGAGGTGGTGGCGTGCCAGGTGCTGAGGAACTTGTGTATGAAGTTTTCTTAGCATTAGGTCTGGCATTAACTGTGGGTAGGTTATTTGAGGAGTTATTTGCGAGACTAGGTACCCCGCCCGTTCTAGGAGACTTAGTGGCAGGACTTATACTAGGGAAAACATTCCTTAGTATATTCCCGACAACAGACGTAGTTAGGACTCTTTCGTGGTTCGGCGTAAGCATGCTGTTATTCTATGCTGGATTAGAGACGAAGTATAGGGACTTCATGAGGAGCTTGCCGATGTACGGAGTAATAACTATTGGTGAGGTAGCTGCGGCATTCACTCTCGGCTACTTTGTTGGCGAGTTCTTTGGATATGCGGAAAACAGAGCATATTTTGTGGGAACGATATTGGTTGCTACGAGCGTTAGCTTATCTGTTAAAGCGTTAATGGAGATAGGTAAGCTGTCATCTATTGAGGGAAGAACAATATTAGGTATAGCTGTGCTGGACGACTTAGCCGCGCTCATAATAATAGTTGCTGGTATATCGCTAGCTAAATCGGGTACCTTCAACATAGCTAGCCTACTGCGTGTTGTTGTAGTAGCTCTTGTAGCTTGGTTGGCAACTGTCTTAATACTACATAGGGTAAGTAACTACGTAACGAAGTTTGCCGTAAAGCTGCATGTTGAGGGCTCTCTACTTGCAATCATACTCGGGTGCTTCGCGATTTTAGCTTACGTAATGAAGTATGTAGGAATTTCTTACTTAGTAGCAGCTTACGCTACAGGTCTAGCTTTCTCTGAAGCACGAGGTATTAGGAGAATAGCTGAAAACATTAAGTCTCTCGCCATGCCTTTCTCAGTACTCTTCTTCATGATGACTGCGGCGGCAATTAATATAAGAACTGTACTGCAGCCTGAATACACGCTCTTCTACATGATAATGCTAGCTGCGGCATTTGCTGGTAAGCTAATTGGCGGTGGGCTAACATCATTCCTAATAGGTTATCCGCTGCCCTCAGCCATCAGGATTGCTGTAGGGCTCTTCCCGCGTGCTGAGTTCTGCATCGTTGCCGCATACTTCGCTGTTAGCGGTGGTATACTAGGGCCTGAGGCATACTTAGCTGCATTGCTCATAGTCCTAGTAACTAATTTCCTGACACCACCACTACTTAAGGCAGTGTACCTGAGAGGGCCAGAGATAAGTACTGTAACACCTCGCTGGAGTAGATTAATATCAAGGTTTAAGACTAGATTACACGGTGAGGGACAGTCGAGGTGATCTAAGTGAGTACCACGGAGAAGTTCATGAAAGCTGTAAGTAGGGTAATGTCAATGAGGGTTAGCGAGTTCATAAAGAGGTATAAGGACCTACTGCCGCCATTCGACTTTATTGCTGAGGACGACAGCGTTGAGGATCTATTAAAGCTCGTTAGGGAGGGCAAGCACTACATCATAGTAATAGATAGGCGCGGCAGGCTCAGAGGGATTGTAACCTACATTGACCTACTCCTAATGTTCGGCAAGCCTAAGGCAGCGTTCTTGCCGTTCTCAAGCATAGCTACCTCATTCGGTAAGGTTAAGGTGCCTACAGAGACCCTACTTAAGATCCCTGTTGCTAGGGTAATGGAAAGGCTGCCGCAATACATAAGGCTGGATGAAACCGTCGAAGACGCAGCAACGATAATGCACATGAATAATATTCACCATGTAGTAATAGTTGATGAGGAGGACATGGTGTGGGGGCTGATGACCGCTCACTCAATATTCAGGGCTATCCTAAGGGAGGCTGGCATAGA
>QMWS01000165.1 GCA_003661745.1 Thermoprotei archaeon
AATTGCTGGGCTTTCCTCGTAAGTGCTTGGATCCACTCCTCTAGGCGTCTTAGCTATTAGGAAGCCTCTAGTTCCTCTATCTATAGGTAAGTAGTCAACATCCTTAAAGAACACCCATAATATAGCTGCTGTACCAGCTACGCTCCAGAAATATGCTTCAGAAAGAGACCTCCTCATGGTGGTTAAGTCCAGCATTAGCCTCTTAAATACTCCCTTGCGAACATCGTAACCTGCGTGCATTGATATGACTACTTCCTCTTCACTAGCTATCTCGGGAAGTACGTATTTATACCCGATGAGGCACATTATGTTGTATATTCTGTCAACTTCCTCCACAATATAGAGGCCGTCGTACCTGAGAACCGCGCCTACGGAGGCCGCAAGCCTCACCATATCATATGGGTTGAAGTGCGGGGTTGAGAAGCCGTAGAGTAGGGCTACATCTGCCTTCACGCTATACTTATGTATATTGAGCGCATCATCCTTAATAGTACGCGCTTCCTTACTCAGCAGCTCCTTAGCGAATACCTTAGCCTTCTCCAGCGCGCTCTCCCTAACGTCATTAATTATTAGCTCCACGTCCACACCAGTCTCCTGTAGAACCTTAGCTAAGGCTACCCCTCCTATGCCCGTGCCACCACATACATCTAAGATCACGAGTTCCTCCTTCTCCTTCACTACCTCCTTAACCCAGGGGTGTTTAACGAGCTCCTCAAACTTTCTTAAAGATTCCTCAAACCTCTTCCTACCCCTTTCCGACCTAATGTCTTCAGCCCACCTAAAAACAGAGTAAAGTTTCTCGAAATATTCACTCCTATGAGGAAGACCCAATATGAGGCACCTAAAATTTAGTTCCTCATTTTCTGCATATATTTCTTCCACACTATCCTCTTAGGAATCGCGACTGCGATATTTATGTAAGGATTAACTTAATCGCGATACTGCTAGGCTGCAGGTAGAACTGTGATTATCGTCGGATTTTATCTCTAGATTTGTGCGTGACGGTCGAGAGACATAGTCTAGATCCTATAGACGAATTCACAGAACATGTAGCATGAGAATAACGGTACTTTAATTTACCAACTATACACAATTACTAATTAGGAAGTGATGTCTGTGACTTGCTTGAGTAGGTGATTATAGGATGGCTAAGGCAGGTTTAAGTAATGTTCCTGAACCATATAGGGACTTAATCAGGAATCTATTAGATGCGATTAAAGAAGTTTTTGGTAACCTACTAGTGTCAGTTGCCCTTTATGGCAGCGTAGCTAGAGGTGAAGCACGTGCCGACAGTGACGTCGATATACTCATAGTAGCCGAGGACCTTCCACCATCGAGAATTAAGAGGGTAAAATTATTTGAGAAAGCTGAGGATATTGTGGAGCCTCACGTAGCTGAACTATATGGTGAGGGAATATACGTTAGTTTCTCACCAATAATACTGACTCCTGAGGAAGTGAAGAGGGTACCGCCAATACTTTTAGATATGATCGAAGACGCGATTATACTGTACGATAGGGATTACTTCCTCAATAAGTTACTCGATAAAGTGGCATCCAAGCTTGAGAAGCTTGGTGCAGAGCGAATTAGGTTAGGTAGGAAATGGTACTGGAGACTTAAGAAAGACTATAGACCGGGTGAGGTGATAGTTATTGAATAATATAGTGCTAGCTAGGTCAAACATCAAGCAGGCCATTGATAGGCTGAGGTACGCTGAGGAAGTTTTAAGTAGGGGGAATTATCCATTCGTTGTAAGGCTCTGTCAGGAGGCTGTAGAGTTAAGCCTGAAAGCCGCACTTAGGCTTGTCGGGATTGAGCCTCCTAAGTGGCATGATGTAGGTCCGATACTCAAGAGGGAGAGAGGTAAGTTCCCGGAGGAGTTTAGGAAGTATATTGATAAGTTAGCATCAATATCGAGGTCATTGAGGAAGGAGAGAGAGTTAGCTATGTATGGTGATGAGGTGGCTGGCGTAGCCCCGGAGGAACTGTATACGCGGGATGATGCTGTAGAATATTTCGAGAAGGCTAAGCTCGTCGTTACTAAAGTAATAGAGTTATACGAGGAGTTACTAGGTGAAAAGCCAGCCTAGCAGAACATGAAGATATATGGTGTAGTATGAGGTTAATTTCCATATCACCTATTCTTAAGTGCTTCATTACTAGGAGAATCAATAGATTTGTCACTATGGTTAAGTGCTTTGACAGGGAGTACCCCGCGTTAAATACTAATACTGGTAGGTTACCTGGTCTCCTAACTCCAGGTAGAGTAGCTTACTGCGTACGTAAGGGAACCGGTAAGTTGCCGCTTAGGCTACTTGGTGTTAATACGAGTAAAGGTGTAGCATTAACTGACGTGTACGTGCAGATGAGGTCTTTCGAGAGGGCTGTCGAGTTAGGCGCTATACCCTGGTTAGCTAACTGCGTAATTACGCGCAGGAACCCTAAGGTGGGTGGGTCGAGGCTTGACTACCTAATCAAGTGCCTTAGCAGCGACGTGTGGGTCGAGCTTAAGAGTGCTGTCTTAATCCACGGGGATAACTTAGCGGGCTACCCTGACTGCCTTAGCTTGAGGGGTAGGAGGCACGTTATGGAGCTGATAAAGCTAAGCAGGGAAGGTAGAAGGGCGTTGATGATCTTTGTTGCTGCGGTCCCAGGCGTTAAGGGTTTTAAGCCTTATGAGCTAGGGGATCCTGAAATGCCTGCGCTTCTTAAGGAGGCGCTGAGGTCCGGTGTAAGTATTAAGGCTATAGGTATTTCAGGCGTTGTGGAGAGGAATTCGCTCAGTACTTACTTATGGAGTAGTGACCTACCAGTATACCTATAGCAGTTAACTTGACTAAAGATGTACCAGCGAGCTCATGCGGGGCGTAAATGGCTA
>QMWS01000166.1 GCA_003661745.1 Thermoprotei archaeon
ACTAACAATTATGACTTTCTTAGGCTTATTTTCTCTTATCTCCAGGAGGACTTTTCTTATTGTAGACCCTGTAGCAAGCATAGGATCAGCAATTATGACAACAGTGTTCTCATCTATATGCGGTATATTCTCATAACTTATTTCTATGTCGAACACTATTCCTTCAGGCGTATATTTAATGTGTTCTTCTACTCGTCTCGCAACAATTATGCCTAGCTTAGCTTTAGGATATGCTTTAAGTAATCCCCATATGAATGGCAAAGATGCTCTCAATATAGCAATTAATACTATGTTATCTACGTCCTTTATTTTAATACCTTTGGCTTTAACCCCTAAAGGTGTTTCAACATAAACTTCCTCTAATGTAAGTGATCTAGAAAGCTCTATACCCAAAAGGTAACCTAGTTCCTCAATTGTTCTTCTAAAATCCACATAACTAGTATTTTTATCTCTTAATATTGTTAGCATCTCTTGCAAATAAGGATTGTCAATTACATGCACAGCCGGACTTATCTCCTCTGTCACCTAGACCCAGATAACAGCTTGTATAATTAGGAGATATAAAATTTATCTTAGCTTAATTAGCAGAGTGTATTACTTCGTAAACAATATCCTTAGCTTGCGGCAAATCTTTTCTAATGATGTCAATTATACTGTTATATATATTGATTAGTATTCGTTTTACATGCTTGTATCCTTGGTCATAGTATCTCTTTGCTTGTACATATGTTGCTAGAAGGTCTGCTAAACGAGCTATTTTTGCTTCAATGCTATCCCCTTCAATGTATTCTTTATAAATGTTAACTATGTAATCGATCTTGATCTGTTCTTTAATAGCTTCAAGCTCTATTTGTTCTTTAAGTCCTCCTATACGATCCTTTAAGTATTTTACTACGTCGCCAACAAAAGCTTCAGCTAAATCGTGGAGGAGTGTCATTGATAAAAGTTTATCCATCCTAATACTTTTGCCTTTCTTTTCTAATTCATATCCTATTATTAGGGCATATATTGCAGCTTCAAAACTATGCTGGGCTACGTCTTCAGCTATAGATTTAGGAATACCTTCTATTAGCCATCCAAGCCTTGTTTGATTTTTTAATGAGTCTAATGCTTTCACTAAGTTATAGAACTTGTTTGAAATCATACAAAGTCTCCCGGAACATTCTATATCACTTGCCCCTTATGTTAATGGTATACGAAGGAATATTAGTTTATCTGAAGTATAATCATAGTAGGGTATTACAGTATGGTCAAAATATATAGAATTGATCCAGAGAACCCTGACAAGAAAGTAATATCTGAAGCTATCGGTATCCTAAGGAATAGAGGATTAGTGGTTTATCCCACAGATACCGTATATGGTCTTGGTGCAAACCCTCTTGATGCCGAAGCGGTTAGGAAGGTGTATTGGGCTAAGAGGAGAGTAGGTAAGCCCTTACCAATACTGGTTTCATCTATTGACGCGGTTAAGAGAATTGCATATGTAGATGAAGCTGCATTAAGGCTTATGGAAAGGTTTTGGCCAGGACCTTTAACTATAGTACTAAGAGCAAGGGATATAATCCCTAAGGAGGTTACTCTTGGAACAGGTAAAGTTGGCGTACGTATGCCTAATCATAAAGTTGCATTAATGTTAGCAGAAGGGCTAAATGGATTAATTATTGGGACAAGTGCTAACATATCTGGAAAACCTTCCCCTAAAACCATAGAAGAAGTTATTGAACAATTAGGTGATCGGGTAGACCTAATACTTGATGCAGGTCCTGCTAGAATGGGGATACCCTCAACAGTAGTTGACCTTACAGGTAATAGACTAAGAATTATACGTGAAGGACCTATTAGTTATAATGAGCTGTTATCAGTAGTAAACGAAGGCTACTAATACTTAACTCCTCTTATTGCCAGATACAATCCAAGCAATATTTGAGTCATTATAAGATAGACTATAGGACTAACGTACTCTGAAAGTATTAGTGCGGCTAGTATTGTAGCCCCCACGGGCTCAACTAATACTATAGCTATAGTTGATGATAAAGGAAAGTACTTTAAAGCATAATTAATCATGGTGTGGCCACCAAGCATTGGTACTATAGCGAATAATGCAAAAAGTATCCATGTTTTAACATCATAGTAAATAATGTTATAATTAAGCACTAAATCACAGAGAAGTAAGGATAATGACGCAGAACTATATACTATTAAGCTATAAGTAGTAGTTGAATATTTCTTACGGAAGAATTTACCTACAGAGAAGTATGTTGCTGCAGCAAGAGATGCTATGAATGCTAAGAGTATACCGTACGCATTGCCTGTAGTCACACGCTCGCTTATTAATGACAGTATAGTAATGCCAGTGAATGCTAGAAGAATACCTATGATTTGGATAATACTTATACGTGTCTTAAATAGTTTATAATCAATGATAATTGAGAATACAGGATAAGTGTCAACAATAATGACACTTAATGATACTGGGAGTAAGAATAAGGATTCAACCCATAAAGCTAGATGTACTGCAAGCATAATGCCTGAGAAGCCCATAAGCAGTATCTCACTTCTATTCATTTGCCTAAGTTCTAGTAAGTAGTTTCTTTTCAATAATGCTAGGGCGAAAAGGATTATTGAGGAAAAAGCTAGACGCCATAATGCAATAACGTAACTAGGAGCATTTGTTAATCGTGCTAGTATAGCAGCCCATGAAATACTAATTCCTGCAATAATTAATGCTAGGTAAGGCTTATACAAACTTCCATAGCCCTCTTGCTTAAGGTACGTAAAACACATTATCTAAATCAACTGATATAGTTGTTGGTGAATGCTTTTGATACCAATAGTTATACTAGCAGCTGGTATGAGTACTAGGTTTCCGGGAAATAAA
>QMWS01000167.1 GCA_003661745.1 Thermoprotei archaeon
AAATTAGGGTATCAGATAAACGCTATTACGCTGCTGCAGGTGGATGGTGCTCACATAGAAGAACTTGAGGAGATGCTCGCTAAGGAGCCAAACGTCAAGGCAGTCTATGATATCACGGGGGAGTACGATATTGCAATTATAACATCATTTAAGGAGATAGAGGAACTGGACAAATTCATAAAGAGAGTAATTAAGATACCGTACGTTAAGCGCTCAATGACCAGTATTGCATTTAGGATAGTTAAGGAGACACCGCATGTTGAAGAATTCTTAAGGTAAGCTAAGCTAAAATAACTCTACACTTTTACCATCTAGTTATTAGCTCATTTTAATCGACTTTACTAGAAGTTAGATAGGGCTAGATAGGGGAACGGAGTAAGTGGAAAAATATTTTGTGTATCTTACTTGCCCTGCTGCAGCTTTTCCTTAATTGCTGCGTGCGCTGCTGCAAGTCTAGCTACTACTATTCTGAAGGGCGAGGCACTTACGTAGTCTAGCCCTGCCTTATGCAGGAACTCTATTGATGCCGGATCACCTCCGTGCTCACCACAGAGGCCCACCTCGAGCTTTGGGTTAACGCTCTTGCCGACCCTAGTGCCCAGCTCAACGAGCTTTCCGACACCCTTGACGTCTAGGGTCTCAAATGGGTTATTCTTGAGTATCTCTAACTCTAGGTACTGTGGCATGAACTTATTCTCTACATCATCCCTACTGAAGCTGAATGTTGCTTGCGTTAAGTCATTTGTTCCGAAGCTAAAGAACGCCACCTCCTTAGCTATCTCATCGGCTGTTAGACAAGCCCTCACAGTTTCTATCATTGTTCCCACAAGGATCTCGTACTCCTTACCGGACTCCGTCTTGAATGCGTAAGTGCCTGGCGCGTCCCTCTCAACTAGTTCGAAGCCATAGTCCTTAGCAACATCCTTGAGTGCTGGCAGTATAGCCTTCTCCTTAACGTATCTGATTTCATTAGCTTCCGCTACCTGAGGAATCATTATCTCCAGCTTCGGGTTATAACCCTCTTTAATTAGCTCTGCTGCCGCTTCAATCATCGCTCTAGCTAGGTAGTAGTATATCTCTGGGTAGGTAACACCTACTCTGACGCCTCTATGACCCATCATTGGGTTATGTTCTTTGAGTACCGTAACTCTTCTTAAGAGCTTCTCTAATTCAGCTATCTTGCCCTCGTAACTCTTGAGGATATCGGGTGCTACCTCCTTAACGGCTTCCGACGACTTTAGTGCGTAATACGCTATCTTGGTCTCATAAAACTCCTTAAGAATTTCCTCGGGCGCCTGCAGGAACTCATGGAGCGGCGGATCTATCAGTCTAATCACTACTGGCAGCCCGTCCATTATTTTTAGCATCTCCTTGAAGTCAGGCTTTATCATCTCCGCTAATTTCCTTAAATGTTCTTCCCTTTCCTCCTTGGTTTCAGCTAAGATTACCTTCCTTAATGCCGCAAGCCTCTCAGGTTTCCTGAACATTCTCTCGATTCTCAGTAGTCCTATACCTTCAGCCCCGAATTTCCTGGCTATGTTAGCGTCCTCAGGTACGTCAGCGTTAGCCCTTATACCAAGTCTTCTGAATTCATCTGCCCAACCAAGTAGTGTCTGTAGTTCAGCTACCAATTCAGGTGCTATCGTAGGTACTTTGCCTAGGTACACATTACCTGTGTTACCATCAATGGTTATCCAGTCGCCTTCCTTAACCGTGACATCACCTACTCTGAATTCCTTCTTTTCGTAATCTACCTTAATAGCCTCCGCACCAACAACTGCTGGCTTACCTATACCTCTCGCCACTACAGCAGCATGTGACGTCATTCCGCCCCTTGCCGTTAGTATACCGACAGCTGCGTAGAACCCGTGCACATCGTCTGGCTTAGTCTCTACTCTAACGAGTATTACCTTCCTACCCTTCCTAGCCCAGTCAACAGCATCATCTGGGTGAAATACTACCTGACCACTCACTGCACCTGGAGAAGCTGCCAGGCCCTTAGCTATGGGGACTGCCTTTGCCTTTGGGTCTATTCTCGGGTAGAGAAGCTTGAGGACAACGTCTGGCTTAACCTTAAGTACCGCCTCCTCCCTACTTATTATTCCCTCATTAGCCATGTCGACAGCTGTCTTGACCCTAGCCATCGGAGTCATCTTAGCGGCTCTATTCTGCAGGAAGTAAAGCTTACCTCTCTCAATAGTAAACTCTATGTCCATAACATCTTTATTCAGCCTCTCGAGCTTCTTGCCCGCCTCTATGAGCTGCTCGTAGACCCTAGGCATCCTTTCCTTAAGCTCATCTAGGCTTAATGGAGTTCTGATTCCTGCGACTACGTCCTCACCCTGGGCGTTAGGTAGAAACTCACCGTATGGCTTATTCTCTCCTGTTGCTGGATCCCTAGTGAAGTATACTCCAGTACCTGAGTCCCAGCCCATATTACCAAATACCATGGTGACTATATTGACTGCTGTACAGTCAGCAATATCGGGTGTTATGTTATTCGCTATCCTATAGTATATCGCTCTCGGGTTCATCCACGACCTAAAAACAGCCTTTATAGCTAGCTCCAGCTGTCTCCACGGATCATGTGGGAACTCTCCTTTTTGCTCCTTAATTATCTTCTTGTACTCCTCTACAACCTTCTTTAAGTATTCAATAGCTAGCTTCCAAGACCTAGGAGCTACGTCACTTGGTGGCTGCGCATCCAATCTTAAGGTGTATTTGGGGTACTTACTCTTTAATGCCTCTAATTCCTCAGGATACTTACTCTCTACCTCCTTTCTGAACTCCTTATCGTACTTCTCAAATACCTCATCGAACAGCTTCTCGTCAATTCCAAGAACTATTCTGCCGAACATCTGTAGGAATCTCCTGTA
>QMWS01000168.1 GCA_003661745.1 Thermoprotei archaeon
AACAACTTAGGAATTTAGAGGTTTCTGAGCAGCTCTTCTAAGTACCTTACCTTAGGGTTTATCCAGTTAGGCCTGTAAATTCGCATCCTATTGAATCTGACCTCCTCGATTATGCCTGCATCTATGAGGTATTTTAGATGTTTTGACACAACCTTATGGTTGAGTCCCGTCTCCTTAATTAGTTGGGTAATGTTTATTTCACCTCGCTCTATTATCAGCTTCAGTATCTTAACTCTTCCCCTACTTGAGAATAGCTCCTCAACCCGTATACTTCCGTTCATTGTATAAGCCTCTTACTACTTATTATGTGATCAAGCTTTCTTATTAGCTCATTAAGTGGTATAGCGCCGAAGCTCACATACGTACTCCTCCCTCTCCTTCCCTTAATATTAGACTTCGTTATAATTATCCCCCGGTGCTTTAAGTCCATTACATACGTATATACCTTTGTGTGACCTCTAGCTTCCTCACCTATTTCCGAGCATAAGCGCCTATAGATGCTCTCTATAGTACCCATAGGTACGTAGTCCTCACCTGTACGAAGAAGTGCTAGTGCAATAGCCTTAAGTACTAAGAGTTCATGTAGGGGTAGGTAGTGGAGAGTGTCAATTAAATTAATCAGCGATGGATACTCCCGCGAAAACACCGCTCTCACGTGATCTACGGTTACTCTTGATGCCTTGCCCTCTAACATCTCTTTGTCAGCTAACTTGCCTGCAGCGTGAAGTATTGCTAGCGCTTTCCTTGCATTCCCGTCACCTCCATTATCCACACCAACCAAATTAGCTATGTAGTCTAGTACATCGTCACCTACTACCCCAGGATAGAAGGCTACCTCAGCTCTTGCCTTCAGTATGTCGAATATTTCCTTTGATTTATATGGGTTAAACATTACTATGTTCTTCATTAAGTAACTGCCTGTTATATCGTCAACTAAGCTGCTTATGTATGTGGGCGTGCCTCTCGTTATGTAAATGAAGTTGAGTCTCTTTACCTCAGTTTTGAAGACATCGTAAAACCTAACAATCATATACCTGTCCTCCGATTTTGAGACCCTTAGGAAGTAGTCGAACTCATCCAGGGCTACTAGGAGGTATAAGTCCTCTTCATCAAGTAGCCTAAGTAGCGCATTTCCCAACTCCGTTGCCGATAAACCTCTATCAGGGAGATTGAGTCCTAACTGATTCTTTATTTCCCTGAAAATGCTTGCTGGGTTCTTTGACTTAGAGCAGTTCACGTGAACATACCTCAGTTTAACACTTTTTTTCTCAGCTAGCTTAGAGAAATTTGTACCGAAAACTATCGAGGTTACGGTCTTTCCCGAACCTATGGGTCCTACGAGTAGAGTTCTAATACTAACTGAACCAGGCCGAAGTATTATTGACTTAAAGAGCCTCGTGAGCTGGCGAACCTGCTCCTCCCTGTGTGGCAGCTTATCTGGAACATATTCCGGATAAAGCTTTGATTCATCTATAAATACTGATGGCCTCTTAACTTCACTTTCTATTATCTCATTAATGTCTTGCATACTTTCACACTACCTAATAATTATGTGGAGCAGTAATACCATATATGATTTACTTACTGGAAAAAAGTAGGTTATGAAGTAGTGTGAAAGTAAATATTCTGTATCATGTGTTCACAGTAAGTTAGGTTAACAAAGAGTTAAGCCTAGACCTTCGTCTTTACTAGTGCTTCTAGGGTTACTTCAGCAGCCTTTAATGCATGCTCTTTAAGCTCTTCTGCGCTAGCAAAGCCTAAATCCTCAACAAGCGAGTCGCTGACTAACAGAATCGCTGCCGTCCTTACCTTTCTCATTAACCCTAGCATGAAAAGTCCTGCGCACTCCATTTCAACAGCTATGACCCCCCTTGAGGCCCATTTCTTAGCGAACTCGGGATCTTCTGCGTAGAATGCATCGCTACTTATTATCGGTCCTAAGGCATACCTCAGCCCAGCTGCGTGTGCAGATTCAACTAAATTTTTGAGCAGCTCGTAGTCTGGGGAGGTGGCTGTGCACACACACTCGTGAAGGTACTGATAGTATGCACCTCCCGGGTAGTACGCACAGCCTGTGGGTATGATTACGTCACCTATCTTGAATCCCTTTACTAGCACACCGCAGGATCCTAGCCTAACAACCGCCTTAGCCCCAACCATTGCTAGTTCTTCAAACACTATACTTGCTGAAGGAACGCCAACGCCATGCGTAGCTATGGTTATAGGTACCCCCTTATACTCGCCAGTATACGTTATGAATCCTCTATTCTTATTCACCAGCCGCACCTTATCTAATAGCGTGCTTACCTGCTCTACTCTTGCTGGATCTCCGGCCACAATTGCACGTTTAGCTATATCCTCCGGCTTAATTTTTAAGTGAATGGGTTTGCCTATCATTTTTATTAGTCCCTATTAAAATTAGGGTTAGCTTATTTATCCGTATCTTGACTATGAACCTCGTAAAATTCTTAAGCATTACTAAGTTAGTTTTCAAGGTGTTAGGGATGCCTGCTGAGGTACCTAAGCCCTTAGTTAAGAAGCCTAGGTTGATAAAGGATAGAGGCATCTCTGTTGGATTGAGAGAAGGTAGAGGTTTTAGCTTAGGTGAATTAGAGGCTACAGGATTAACTGCCGAGGAGGCTAGAAGGTTAGGTATACCTATAGATAGAAGGAGGAGAAGTACTCACGAGTGGAATGTAAAGATTCTGCAGGAATACTTGAACAGCATTAAATCAGGAAAGTAGATTCTTAATTGTTTTAGCTATATCCACTCCTAATCTGTCGTAGTTACCTATAACTATCTTGCTTATGCCTAAGTTAAGTAACGTCCTAATTACCTTCTCATATCCGCCAATAGAAAC
>QMWS01000169.1 GCA_003661745.1 Thermoprotei archaeon
ACCGAAATAACATCGAAGTTAGGTATTGATATAGGGAAGGAAGGTGATGAGAAGGTATGGGAATACGCTATAAGGGAATACGACACGCGAGTAGCTGCAACACTGCACTACGCCCGGGGCACTGACCTACCTGTGGTCGTACTTAGTGAGAAGAAGCACTTTGACTGCTTTAAGAAGCCGCTACCAGTAATGACTTGGATAAATAGGAGAAAGCTACTAACAGATTACTCATATGTATTCAGTGTGAAGAAGTTTGAAGACAGAGTAAGGCACAAGCTCTTCATGCCCTCGGAGACTGAGGAGATAGTGAAGCTGCTCGAGAAAGAAGATGCCATATTAAACCACAACGAGCTATAATTATGGTGTAAGCAGTGAAGGAGGTCTCTGGCAGGCTAATAACTAGATTACTCCACCCGAGACCTGCCTGCGTAGTTATCGCTTTGTCAAAGGAGGGCAAAATAAATGGCTGTACCGTAGCCTGGACGACCCCGGTTAATGTTGACCCACCATTAGTGGCTATATCCTTAGCTTATGGGAGGCTAACATACCAGTACATAAAGGAAACGGGTGAATTCACAATTAATGTACTGCCGCGCAGTATGGCGGACGCTGTGCATTATGTCGGGACGGTTTCAGGGAGGGATGTAGAGGACAAGCTAAGTTCCGCTGGCTTTAAGCTGAGGGGTTCAAAGAGAATTAAGCCTCCGGGGATTGAGGGCGCCCTAGCTGTACTTGAGTGCGTTGTTAGGGATGAGCTGAAGTACCCTGACCACTCACTAATAACTAGTGAGGTAGTTCGTGCTGAGGTTAACGAGCAGTACTTTACAACGCTATTCAGTGAGTCAGCTGAAGTACTACTTCATGTAGGCGGTAGTGTATATGCTGTACCTAGCAAGTACTTGCGTGCGAGGGAATAGCCATCAGTGCTGCTTAGGTTCAGCTAGCTTCCTTATTAAGGCCTTAAGTTCGAGCCTGACCATATCTAAGCCGAAGTTAAATTTCTCTAGTGTCTCCTTAGCCTTTGCTAATACTTCATTTTTCTTAGTACCTAACCTAATTAGATACTTCACGCCGTACACGAGCGTAAAAACGGCATGCAGATACATACCGGCAAGAGCTAGCAAGCCGCTTGCTGGTGATGCCTCCTCACTGCACTTCCCTGATGCTAGACCTACACTAAGTGCTGTCTTAGCTAGTACCGCTATGTAGAAAGCAAAAAGCACTACCGGAATCACTACTACGGGATAACTAAGTATTAGTATAAGGTACATCAGGAATCCCGCTATGCCGGGTGATACGGCGAACAAGAACCAGAGCGGAAAATCTATGGGGATTTTTAAGCCTGTGACCACCGCTCCTTCAACGACGCCCTTAACCCTAGCCCTCTGCCATGCTAGTACCTCTCTAAAGCTCCTTGGCATTGACACCTTAATTACTGCATCGTCACTATAGCAGAATCTGAACCCCCTTGTAAGTGCGAGTAAGCTGAAGTAAAAGTCATCAGCTCTGGATATGGGCGGGTAAATCACTGCTTTAAAGACTTCAGCACGTGTTGCTTCGTTATTTCCCGGGGCATGGCTGGCCCTAATAGATCTGAAAATTACGTGAAAATTATGATACCAATAGAATAGCTTACTCCATAACGAATCATTCCGTACTACGGACCTGCCCGAAGCAATGTCACATGTACTTGATAACGCATTTACTATGTCACTGACATAGCTGTCCGAATATTCATTCTCGGAATCACCCCAGATGACTACTTCATATCCATTATCTATGGCATATCTGACGGCCTCAACCCTAGCAGGACCAACGCCACCCTTAATTTCCTGCACCTTAAACTTCACACATGGATGATTTCTTGCAAATTCATAGGCTACATCAGCTGAATCATCATTCGATCCTCCATCAAGGATTAGCACATCAAAGCAGCTACATAGTTCACACGCCTTTTGCTTACTCAGAGATTCAAGGCATCTCCTCAGCCCTTCAGCATTGTCCTTGTTCATAATAACTAGTAGTACCTTCTTCATTCATCAACCATGTTACTGTAGGTAGTATCTAAGAATTATAACTGTTTTGCCTTGAAATCCATTAATTTAATTATATTAACTTAGTATTATTTCAAAAACAGTTAATACAAAAATACTTTTTACAATAATTAAATTAATAATGTATCTACACGTAGGTTCTGATGACTGAGCTGAAGTTGCATTTCGCTATCAAGTTCACGGTTTTACGTAGTGTTAATTTAGTTAATGTATACTTACAACAAATTTGATATTAATTTTAGTTAGATTAAGATATTTTTTAAAATTAAGTATTGGACTTTAATAGTGAGGTGCATTAATTAGTATGGCTGAGGTCAGACTTGTAGCTGGGTTCATAGTTGCTATAATAATTGTTGGCATCGCTGCCTGGTATGCTGGATCTCAAACAGCTGTTAAGGCGCCTCCAAGCGCTCTCACCACAGTAACTACGACTGTTACTCAGACCGTGGGAGCTGAAACTACTGTAACAACCACTGTCACCGAGACCGTGACTCCGTCACCAACAACTACTGGCGCGCCACCAACTTGGACTCCGCCAAAGAAAATTAAAGCAGCATGGGTCTACGTAGGCCCCATCGGCGACTTCGGCTGGACATACCAGCATGATGTCGGCAGGAGGGTTGTGGAGGCTATATTTAAGGACTGGCTCGAGACCACGTATGTTGAGAGTGTTAGTGAGGCTAAGTTAAAGGAGGTAATAGAGACCCTCATCTCTAAGGGCTATAATGTAATATTCACGACATCATTCGAGTTCATGGACGGGACGCTAGAGGAGGCTAAAAA
>QMWS01000170.1 GCA_003661745.1 Thermoprotei archaeon
CTATAGCTAGACCCTTACCAACTTTAACTACTAATAACCCTCTGTTCTGCCGGCAGAACAGAATCACCTAAATACTTCATTAAGGGTTTTTATATTTCCTCGTTGTTTGATATCTTTGCAAGAATTCTAGTAATTTCTTTATAAATTCTAGTAATTCCTTTATATACCCTTGAGCAACCTCTAGGAAAGGTCTCATTATATTTAATCTTTCTAAGTCTTGATTTGATACGATGATATTACTTAGCATGAGAATTTGTAGGGACTTTGCGAGAATTTTAGTATTCCTCATAAAGTAATAATTGAAGTATTGCAAGAATGATGACTCAATAGCTTTCTTCTCTTCCTTTGATATCTCATTAGATCCGAGAGAAATGCCAAGTGTAATGGCTGATAGTACTATGTGAAATGGTAAGCTAGCCAAAAGTGATGCAAATACCTTCCAGTTCTTAACTAATGGTTCTAATTTCTTATCTTTAAAGAAGTTCTTTACAGCATTTATGATTTTCTTTCGAAGGGCTTCATCTTCTATTCTAATTTTTTCAGTTAAGAGTGCATCTAAGACGTAATCAAAATTTACTTGAATAGTCTTCCTAATCCTTCCCTCAGCCTCCTCTTTTCTTATGACCGTGAGTAAGCTATCACTTAGATTAAATCGTTTCTGGCATTCCTCTCTTTTTGATAACCTTGAATACTCAACAAGTATGCTCTCCTTTTTAAATTCTCCCTTTGTCTCCTCACTAAGAAGCTTAGCAACTCTATATGGGTTGACGGGAACAAGAGCTAGGAAGAAGAGAAGGCGTCTTAACTCACCTGAATCTAGGACCTCTTCTATTCTCTCCCACTCACCCACACCAATCCCCATTATATAGTTAGCTACCAGTTAAATAGTTAGCTAGAGAATAGTTAGCCGCTAACTATTACTTAGCTAACTACTAAGTATATAAATACTGATAAGAAAAGTTCTATGGTGATACTGTGAATATTGTTGAGGTGCGTGAGACTAGGTGGGTTATTCCTCTTGGTTGGAAGAAGATTTCAAGGGAGGGTAGTCAGTACAAGATTTACCTACCAATAAAGCTTGCTAAGGCCTTGCTTGAGCAAGGCGTAACACATGTTCTAGTGTATATTGAAGCACCTAAGGAAGCACTCAAGAAAGCACTGCAAGGAGGTGATTAAAAAGAAAAAGAAAGGGTGAAAAACCTTGGACCTCCCCAGCGGGGCCTCAAACCCATTAATCAATATGCTTCATAGCCAAAAAACCCTAGGGCTTGTAGAGTACTATAGCGACTTTATCGTTAATTCTCCTTACTTCAAGTTCAAGCTTCTCAACCTTAGAAAAGTTAATGGATTCAACAATCTCTCTAGGAAGTGTTACATAGTATGTACGGTACTCCTTATCACCCTTCCTAGTTTTGCGGACGTTAAGCCTAACTTTCAATTTAACCCCCAAGAGCAATTATTGATGATGTCATTTAAAAACTCTACGGAGGATTCGATGCGAAATCTTTTTAAGTTTCGATGCGAATTCTTAAATGAAGGTGATACAGATATGAAGTCTCTGCCTCCTGAGTTGAGGTCTGTGGTTGAGGACGTTAAGGAGGTGTTGGGGAGGGTTAAGGGCTTAGTTAGTGAGGAGGAGTTTGAGTTTAACGTTAAGCCTCTAGCTGAGCAGCTGATTGCTGCCATCATTACTGCCTACCCCAACAAGGAGTACGGCAATTATGAGGTCTTAGGTGATGAGTGATGTGTGAAGACGTAAGGCCGTTACTGGTCGTGTTTGCCTACCATCTCGCTAGGCGTGTTGAGGATATATGCCGTAAGAAGGGTGTTGACTGCAGTATTGCTATTGAAACCATTGAGGAGGTCATGCATGACATCCTAGAGTTCCATGACGAGATAATACAGAAGGCCGTAATGGGTGGTGAGTGATGGCTTATCAGTTGAGTGTTGGTGATGTTCTGGCTTCTCTTGAGGAGGAGTTGAGGTGGTTGAGGGCTAGGCTTGATGATATTGAGCGTAGGCTTGCTGAGGTTGAGGGGTTGGTTAGGGAGGCTCTGGATAGGGCTGATGAGGCGTTGGAGGCGGTTGGTGAGTTAGAGCTTAGCCAAGAGGGTTGATAGCCATGACTCAAGCAATCCTTAAACCTAAACTCCCTTTTTTAAGTAATGAATCTCCAGACCCTCTTAAGATACTCACAATCATTGTTTTACGTAAGCATTCCCACGTAGTTAAGCCTAGAGACGTGAGGAAGTTCTACGGCTACGACCACGGAATAGCTACCCACATAGGAATCATACTTAACGCCCTAGTCAAGGCAGGACTCGCTAAGAGGTTGAATAACGCTAAGCCTAGGAGGTACTTCATCAAGTCTTGGGTAGCTGACTGGATCGTTACCTACGGCTTCAGGTGCTTCAGGAAGCTTCACTGCCCACACATCAATGACTGCCCGATAAGGGAGGCCTTGAAGGGGGTGATTAGGCGTGAGGATTGATGCTTCAGTAGTTAATGGTTGGTTCATTAAGGCCTTAGCGAGGGAGTACCGACTATTCACTTCATCAGAGATAAGCGTTACCGAGGCTGCAGCACCCTGTCTTAGGAGGGCCTACTATAACAGGGTTAGGAGGTACATACCAACACCTGTAGAGGCCTTAAAGATAATCGGTAGTAGGGTACACTCAGTAATTCAGGAAGTACTTAGGGGTGAGGGTTGGGACGTAGAGGTTGGTGTATCTATAGACCTAGGGGGTTGGAGGCTAGTCGGTAGGGCTGACGCTGTAAAGGATGATGTTGTCCTTGAGTTTAAGACGGTTAACGGGGTTCTTGAGGAGCCC
>QMWS01000171.1 GCA_003661745.1 Thermoprotei archaeon
TAAAGAGGAGATTGTGTCGTTAGGGCATAAGCTAGGTGTGGGCCCGATTGCTTCTAAGAAGGTACTTGCATGTACACTGAATCCAGCTGCACAAGGTAGGAAAGCTGAGACGCATGCATCCGAGAAAGTATATGACATCATAATTAATGCCATAAAATCATCAGAATTTAAGGATATTGAAGAAATCATAGACTTTGCCTTAAAGAACATGACGAAACTAATTCTTTAATTTACCTAAATTAACTAGTATTAGCCTTCAATATTCAGCTTAATACCTTAGATGGTATTAAATATGTAATGCCTGACTAATGCGCTCGGCGCCTGTACTCATGTTCCAGTAGGTTTATGACTACTTGACAGTTAGTTACGTAGTTACGACACAGCGTGACTTAAGTGGTGCAGGTGCTATGGTGGTGATCCTGCTGGAGGTGACGGTACGTAGTAAAGTGCTTTTGGATAAGTTAGTGAGTGCTAGTAGGGAGTACGTTAACTGTTTTGACATACCTGAAGCTCCAGCAGGTCACCCAGCACCTAGCTCACTAGCTATAGCTACATACTTAAAAACCAGGTATAGAGCATGTGCAATACCGCATGTGAGGCTCCACGATGTTAATGAACTAGCCTTAAGATCTATAGTTAAAGCTATTAGCTTCTTTGACTTAGACGGCCTCTTAGTAACTATGGGTGACGCGCCGAAGTACGGCAGCTGTATTAATAACTTAACTACTGACGAGGCAGTTGACTTAATTAAGGGCTTAGGGTACGGTGTAAGGGTTGGCTCAATACTAAGTTTAAGGTATGGCTTAAGAGATATTGAAGAGAGGTTAGCGGGAAGTGCTGACTTCTTCTACGTGCTGAGGCTCGGCGAAGATACTTTCAGTAAGTACGTGCAGGTGCTTGATAAGGCAAGAGAGCATGGTAAGGAGTTATATCCTTACGTTCTCATAAGTACATCAGTTAATGAAGAAGTACTTAGGAAGTTAAGGCAACCTTACGTAACACTAGATGACCTACCATTACTTATTGAGAAGCTCAAAACAATTGCTGACGGGCTTGTGATTTCTTCTCCATTAGAGTATGACCTACTTCCTCAGATTCTAAAAGTAGTTAAATCCGTAGTGAATCAAAGTCACTAACCCTAAGAGACTAGTTACCTCATTCTAGGCGAGGCGCTACTTAGCTCCTTAACCGAGTGAAGAACCAGTAGGAAAAGGATGTTGCTATCGCATGAGCAGGTACTTAAAGAAGCCGTAGGTTTGCATTATCAAGGCTTCCTAGATACGAGCAGGTAGTACGGCCACATCGGAAGCAGCTTATTTGGGATAAGACCCCACTCAACACGTACTTCACTTGCTAATTTCTTGAATTCTACTATAGGAGGCATTGAAGCATAAAGCGCATTAGATCTTAAGAGTATGCGTCCCCGCAATGTATTCCTCATCTTCGGGTTCAAGCCCTCATCCACAACCACTATTTTGGCTCCTGACTTAGCAACCCTGAACATTTCTTTGATGGCTAGCTCCTTTTCTTCAAAGGTATTTATTCCACCTACATGAAGTACTGCGTCAAAGCAGTTATCTCTAAACGGTAGGTGAGATGCATTAGCCCTTATGAGTACGATGTTCTTCCTCTTCCGTGATATTTTTGCTGCATATACTAGCATACCCAGTGATATGTCTATGCCGTAGATCATACCTTCGCTGCCTACCTTATTAATTAGGTATGATATGTTCTTGCCAGTGCCAGTAGCTACATCAAGTACGGTATCACCTCTCTTAAGCTCGAGGAGCTCAACCCATCTCCTACTGGCTCTGCCTTCAGCGCCAAAAGTAAAGACAGGTATGATTCTATGAAAGAGCTTGAAGTAGCTTGATGCAGATCTGTCATAAAAATTCATCCACTTATAATCACTGCCAAACACTAGCTCCTCGGGAAGAAGATCAATAATACCCTCTCTAACTCTATAGGTGCGGTTACAGTTTGTACACCTCAATATGTTCACCGCGAACTCCAGGCCACAACCACAAATAGGGCACCTAAGGATCTCTAAGGTCTCTTGAATACTACTCATTCTTACACTATTTCGTACTAATCTAAAAACTATATTTTATTTTTGAAGAATGTTTAAGGTGCTAGTTCTTTAAGGACCTCGGCTCTACAGAGTACTGAGGGCATATATTAGATACACCAATATTATATGCCAAATATACTACTCCCCTAGTTCTCTGACAACAGTAATTATTCTCCTTAATTTCTCTAGTCCGATTATGTAGGCCTCAATGTCGCTGCCTAAAGCTCCTCTAAGTCCTCCATAGCCGCAGTCAGCTGACACTAAATCTACTCTACCACCAGCAACCCTATAGGCTTTACTGAATATTTCCCTTAACTCACTCAGGTCCTCAACTATGGGCTTCTTCGAGCTTGCTATCCCAGGTGCGAGGAACTTATTATTGTCCTCAAGCTGTCTCCTATCTATGACCTCGAAGTTCTGTGGACTATCATGGAACTCGAAGTTCAGTATATTTAATGTCTTGATGCCGGAAAGTAATCTGAATAGCCTACCTGATATTCTGCCACATACATGGATTCCGTGCTCGCCGGGAACTCCCTCAAATAATTCATCAATTACATTACCTATGTCCTCTTCACGGTACCCAAATAAGATCCTCCGCTTCCCTACTATAACACCCAAGATCGGCTCATCAATGAACACTACGTTATAACCCAGTGAGGTCAGGTAGTTTATAAATGACTTAATATAGGGTACAAGCACATTAAGCAAGATGTCTCTTCTTGACAGTAGTGTGGTACGTAAGTCACCTGCTGTA
>QMWS01000172.1 GCA_003661745.1 Thermoprotei archaeon
ATGAACCTATTTGTTATACATGTCGGGGGTTCTAAGTGATTAAGGCTTACGAATCTATAGGGTTCTTCTATAGACCGAAAAAATGCTTAAAAATCTTATCACTGATAAAAATTTAAAACTATCCCATGAATAAGTTGCCAAAAATCTTTTAGGTTTATTCCCTCCGCATGCTAAAGGTATCATCGATGAGTAAGTCTTTCCAGATGATCTATGGAGTAAAATATTACTTATCAAGGAGAAAACCGAGTACGCGAGACAATTTGGTAGTATTCCCAGTAATTACTCCTAGGGACGGGCTTTTATTTTATGTCGAGGAGGGTGTTATGAAAGAGCTAGAATATGTTACTAAGTTGTCAATAAGAGCTGTTAAGAGGCAACGACTACGTGACATCACATTAATGTTTTATATTCCACCTAATGATCTTCGACAGGGAACTGTGATAGTTGATAAGAGTCATGTCATGACGATTAAAGAAGATATTCTAGGTAACAAACTTGTTGAAGTATCGATAGATGTTATTCCTCCGGGTAAAAGGGAGCTAATATCTGTGAAACAGAAAGTAAAGCTAAAGCCCTTTGTTGTAGGGGAAGACATTGAGTTTCCTCAAACGGAGATATCAAAAACTTCTGAGGGAAGGCTTCAAGCAATCTCTGAGGAAATCATAGCCGTAGCGAGGAAACTTCGCAGTGAAAATTCTTTGGATACTCTAATAAACTGTGTTAGATTCGTTAGGGGTCACGTAAGGTATCGGAGGAAACCCTATAGGCTAGGCTCTTTATTTGCCCTTAAAAGTAGAAAAGGAGCTTGTATAGAGATTGTTGATCTTTGCGCATCGATTTTAAAATCTTTGGGGATCCCTGCACGAACAGTTATAGGATACGTGATAGGAGGGTCGTTCCATGCTTGGCTAGAAATATTGACCATAAAGAATTACTGGGTACCAATTGATCCCACAATGGGCATTCTTGGAATAGGTTCGCGGTGGTTAAAGATCTATACCGAGCCAAAGCCTGGAACAAAAATATTAAGAGTCGATGCGAAGGAGAAAATAGCATTAAAAATGGAAATATACCTAGAGGGCGAGAAAATAAAGTAAGTATGAAAAAAGTGAATCTATATGTAGATCATCTCAGTCTTGAACTCGTCAAAGTAAATATTGCCTTGGGACCATTCTAGTTCTCCGCGTTGGTTATCTACGGGGTCGCTCCGCAGGAATTTCTTGGGAGGCTCGAATTGGCTCATTATATCGATGTTGAAGACTGTTCGGAAATTATCTATATTGCCGAAGTAAAACTCGTGGACTCGCTTATCTAATTCACGCCATCTTCTTCCAAATGAGAGATCAGCGAATAACCATCCATAGGGTTCAATATAGAATTGCGCCCAGTCATGTGGTCCTGGTCCTTTCTCTATTGGGTTAGCGTACCAACCGCTTTGCCACCTAGCTGGAACACCTACTATTCTGCAGAGAGTTATGAATAGTAGAGCTTGGAAGCCACAATCACCCCTTAGATTCCTCGCCACGAATTCTGGGATGCTTTCATATGTGCAGTATTCGGATACGTAGGTATAGGTTAGGTTCCTAGTTAACCAGTCATAGATTTTACGAGCTTTCAAGTACGGATTCTTCTCATCACCTACTATAGAATACGCAAGTTCCTTTAGATACGGTGTAAATACTATATGTGGCGGCTCTTCCCTTGTGTACCTCTTATACACTTCACTAGTCTCGTCGTACGGCTCAACTTTCGCGGGATCAATTCTCTTAAAGAAAGCATGCACAGTATACTCGAACTCCACCCAGAATTCCAAGGGCTTATCCTTGGGCATCTCTTGTTCAAAATAGATCGTTCTTTGAGGATGATCAGGTGGGGCTAGAACATAGTTCTTTGGGTGACAGGAAAGTAGCTTTACCGATGTTTGTTGATCACCAACTCTTGGGAAAGGTAACCAGCATCGAACAGTTTCGCCAGGCGGAACAGCATTAGGTTTAAGAGTAACCTTCAAACGAACACGCACAGTTCTCGGGGAGACGAAGCCTTCAGCCCCAGAATCTATTATTTCCAGAACATGATTCTTCAACGCATCTCTACTCTTGACCCTATCCTCACGGCTCTCAATACTTCTTTTCTTCGCTAAACATGTTTCATCGTCTTTGCATAAGAATAATAGGTTCGAGAGAAACTGTCTATAGAACCTCTTTTCACCCTCTACAAAAATGAAGTCTAGAAGTCCCCTGTTTATCCATTCCTTAATTTTTTCTTCAGTAATGCCCGGGAACTCCTTCTCCAGAGTTTCTATCGCTTCTTTTTCAGAGACGCTATAATCTTTGAGAAGCCTATCAATCCTTACAAGCTCGTACTGAAGCCTCTTAACCATCACTTCTGGAAGCTCGTGCTTCAAAAGATCATGAATTTTCTGTTTCGCAGCGTTAAAGAGCCCCAGCATCTCTAGACGCGCAACATCCTCGGGCAATCTAATATGAGTATATCTCGCAAGCGGGAAATCAGCCATATATAATCACCAAAAAACTATAAGAAAAAGCAATGAAAAATCTAACCCCTAATACAGAAGCAGAACCATAAGTATTGGATTCAGCTATAGCCGCAATCTTTCACATAGTATCTGGAAATTAAATGACAAAATTTAAACTTCTAGAGAAGAGACTTTTGGTGCATCATTTAGTTGGTAGTCAAATAGGTTCATTTGTCGACAAGTTAGATTTGTTAAGAACCGTGTTTTTCATACCCGCCCGCCCCCTAAAATAGTTGATATTTACTTATGCTATCTGCATAAATAAGATACTGCATTCTTCA
>QMWS01000173.1 GCA_003661745.1 Thermoprotei archaeon
ACTATGACCGCAGTGTGCCGCTAGATGTAGCACTTAGGTCTCCTAAGGAGTTCAGGGAAGGAATAGTAAAAGGTTATTGGATGACAGAGGGCAGTACATTCAAGGATGGGAGAGGATGCCTCAAAATATATGCTCAGGCCGTAAACAGGAAGCTAGCTGAATCAATGGCGTTGCTACTTAAGACTTTAGGTATTTACGCAACTGTAACAGTGACTGATAACTCCCGCGGATTTGGGAAGGGTAGCAATAGCGTAGCCTACGTAATCGTGATTTCAGGCGGCGAAAGTAAGAAGAGGATGGCTAAAATCTTAGGAATTAGGCTACCCCACAGAACCTATAGCAGAGTCAGAGAGGTTGAAGGTCTTTGCCTGCATCGAGTGAGGAGAGTAGATATCGTAGAGAAGGACACCCTACTTTACGACATAGAAGTTCCAGACGGGCACATCTATGCTGTTTCTGGAGGGCTGGTACTTACTCACAATACTACCATGCACGCTGAGTATATTGATGCTGCTGTTAAGAGGCTTACTAGCCCTCCGATGAATATACCTGAAAACTATATCCCGCTAATTGATTTTGCCTTAGTTATTAGGAGGGTAACGATGTTTAAGCCTGACGGGACGTACTATATAGCTAGGAAGATTTCTGAGGTATGGGAGGTCAGGGACTACAACGAGTACATCACGATAAGTAAGTGGAACCCAGCTAAGGATGAATTTGAGATAGACGTAAACAGAAGTGAGCTCCTTAACAACATAGCTGAGTATAGGGGTAAAGATGCTGAGTGGATCAGAGACGAAATAATTAGGAGGGCAATAGTTCTGAAGTGGATGAGTGCCAAGGACATAAGGTATTACAAGGATATTGCAGGAATAGTCCACAAGTACTACGCTAAACCCGAGGAAATATACAAGAGGGCGCTCTACGAGCTTAAGTCCTTAAAAGGCATCGGTGTACACTATGGCGAGGAAGGCTAGGAGAGTAGGCAGAGCTAAGGTGATATCGTTAATTATTGACAGGCTCGCACTCGTACTCTTCGAAAGGATTAGCAGAAGCCTAGTTCGTATGCTTGAATTAGAGCCAGCATTATTAAGAGCTGGCATCGATACTTACCCGGTACTATATGTTGCTAGAGCGCTAGTGTACTCCGTCCTTACGCTAATTTTCATCTTAATACTCGCCTTAGCAATTTTTTCAATACTACAGCTCTCACTAATATTAAGAATGGTAGTGATTCTCATACCGTTCTTAGTATCTACATTCATATTTGTTGGGTACCTAATGTACCCAACTTCTAAGGCGTCTTCAAGGGCCATTGGTGTCGAATCCGAGCTACCTTTTTTTGCTGCATACTTAAGTACGATGGCTAGAGGAGGACTAGCACCTGAAAAAGTAATTGAAAGAATAACCAAGCTAAAGATATTTAAGTACATTAGGGAAGAGGCCCAGCGCATTATGAGAGATGTAAGGATGTTCGGTAAGGACATACTTACAGCGATAGAAAATAACGCGTACTTTCATCCCTCAAGAAGGTACAGGGACTTTCTCTTAGGGTACGTGACCACTGTTAGAACAGGGGGTGACGTACTTCACTACTTGGAGCTGAGGACCCAAGACCTGTTTAGGGAGGAGGCAGAAAACCTGAAGCTGATAGCTGAAAAGGTCGGCCTATTCGTTGAAGCATACATAGCCATAGCTGTCGTTGCAACACTATCACTCTACGTGTTCTTTGTCGTTAGTGCGATACTACCTGCGGCTGGCACAGTCTTCGGAGGCTTAAGCGGTATGATACTATATAGCCTAGTTGGGTTACCACTAATAACACTAATGATCCTAATGTTCGTCGATTCATCACAGCCGAAGACCCCCATAACTAATAGAGAGCCATACATGTGGTTTATCGTTACGGCACCAATAGGCATGCTTGTTGGGTTAACCTTCTTTACGACTATGGGTGGAACAGAGATAATACTGGGACTTAAGGAGATAGGGTTCCGCCACATAGCATTAACGGCTACTTCCCTTATTCTCGCACTATCCATAGCTAGTAGCGGACCTACGTATAGCTACTTTAAAATAAAGAGCCTTGAGAGCAGGCTTCACCACCACGTAGCGAATTTCCTTCGAGATCTAGCGGAAGTCAGGAAAACGGGCTTAAGTCCCGAAAAGAGCATAATAACGCTCGCCGAGCGCGACTACGGAACCTTCACACCAATAATTAAGAAAGCAGCTGGTGCACTAGCCCTAGGAGTTAACCTAGGAAGAGCTGTAAGGAATGCCGTAAGAGGATACAGAGATTGGCTAGTACTATCAGCCCTGAGGCTATTAGTTGATGCTGTAGAATTCGGTGGCGGCTCACCGGAAATACTGGACTCAATAGCAAGGTACTTCAGAGCACTAGCAGAATTCCGAGACGAGCTAAGGAAAAGACTAAGGCCCTATGCAACCATGCTCTACTTTGGCGCCGTACTCTTAGCAGTCTCATCAATACTAACCATCGTAACACTAGGTGGCTCACTAGTAGGTTCAGGCATAACTGGAGGACCTATAGTAGGCATAAAAATGGGCGTAACACCACAGGACATGGCGACACTACTCTTAGTTACCGTCACAGGAGCAATAATCAGCGCTTGGCTAATGGGCCTAGTAATAGGGAAAATACAGGAGCTATCAACAGCAGCAGGATTCGTACACACAATAATACTGGTATTACTAACAGCAGCAGTATCAGTACTCGTAACAATGACAGGAGTAGGAAGGGTGATACCGCCATGAAGTCGGCAAGGATGGGAATAAGTAATATAATAGCTTTAATAC
>QMWS01000174.1 GCA_003661745.1 Thermoprotei archaeon
GCCTACGCCTACGGGCTCTACGGCCTCGTATTTGGTGGTGCGTGGACCGTAGGAAACGTTATCATGGGGGCACTCTACGAGCTGTCGGTAACTTACGTAGTTACCTACGCTGTACTAATTGAGGCTCTAGCGCTAGCTACTATGGCGGCGTTCGTAGCTAGATTCAGGAAGTAACCGACGGTAGACAGCTACATAAAATAATCGTTAAGTATCGCTAACTACTTTCCAAGGTTTTCAAGGTATGAACGAAAACGATAAAAATAATATTCCGCAGATTAATGCCTCGGTGTCCGTACTGAGTGCTTCGACTCTGCTGAGGTACAGGGATAGGATACTGAATGGACCTATACTAAAGACTATGACGTGGTTAGCTTGGCCCATAGTAATTGCTAACCTAGTCAATATATCGTATAACTTAATAGATACGTTCTGGCTAGGTAAGCTAGGTAAGGAATCGCTTAGTGCTCCAGTAGTCTGCTGGCCCCTAATAATGCTGTTCTACTCCATAGGCATGGGGTTTAGCTCGGCAGGGATATCCCTTATCTCACAGTACGTAGGTGCTGGCGAGAGCGAGTTAGCTAATAAGTCGGCAAGCCACCTCTACGGCTTCATGGCTATGCTTGCCGCCGGGCTCTCACTGCTTGGGTATCTGACTACGCCGACGATCCTAGCACTGATAGGTGTGCCCCCCGACGTACTGCCACTAGCTGTAGAGTACATTAAGGTGATATTCATGGGGATACCGATAGCGTTCGTAGGCTTCGCATTCATCGCTATACTGAATAGCTTAGGCGACACGCGCACGCCGACAATCCTTGGCATAATCTCATCACTAGCTAACCTAGTGCTAGACCCCATACTAATCTTCGGTTACTTCGGCCTACCCGCGCTCGGCGTCGTTGGCGCAGCAGTAGCTACTGTTATATCTAGGGCCCTCCTCTCGGTCATAGGTATAGTCCTACTGGCTAAGAGGTGGATGGGCATCAGGATAATAGTACGTGAGCTAATTCCTCAGAAGTGGTGGCTAAGTAAGGTATTCAGAATAGGCGCCCCGCTCGCCCTCCAGCAGTCAGCTAATGCGCTAGGCTTCACAATAATGACCGGGATAGTCTCTAAGTTCGGCTCCGTAGTTATCAGCGCCTACGGTGTAGGAATAAGAATTATTGATTTACTGCAGGCCTTCAGCATGGGCTTCATGAACGCTACCGCAATAATGGTTGGGCAGAATATAGGCGCTGAGTACTACGATAGGGCTAAGAAGATAGCCATTAGGTCACTAACGTTAATGGCTACCTTAATGGCCATAGGTACGTTGCTAATATACCTACTCAGGACTCACTTAATAGCCGCATTCATAAATGACCCGAGAGTCATTGAGGAGGGTGTGAGGTTCTTAATGATTTTCCTGCCCTCCATACCGTTTTTCGGCATGTTCTTCATTTCAGGAGGAATAGCTAGGGGCTCAGGCCACACAAAGGCCTTCACCATCATTAGCTTGATTAGGTTGTGGGCCCTTAGGATAGGGCTAAGCTACTTACTAGGCATAGCGCTCAACTACGGGCCTACAGGGATATGGGCAGCCATGTCAGTAAGTAATATAGCTGCAGGAATCATGGCTACCGCGTGGGTTAGTAGGGGGACGTGGCTAAGGAGAGTTATAGAGGTGCCCACAAGCTTAGGCGCTACACACCACCGCTAGCTATTTGCTGAGCTCGCGAGCTAATACTGCGGCCGCTTCCTTCAGCTTAACAATGTCGGTACTCGAGGGCGCCCCTCTAATTTCTACTACATCAACGATAAACACTGCCCTAGCAGTGCGAGTTGCGGACTGAGCGTGCAGCAGCCCTAGCCTATCAGCTACCTCCCCGCGTGGGTCAGCAACTATAGGAAGGGGTATCCCGACACCTAACTTCTCCTGAATCCACTCGATCCACCTAATGTGACTAAAGGTGCTGTCTATGCTGAGGCCTACAAGCTCGGCATTCAACTTCTTGAAGTCTTCATACCTCTCAGCAAAGCTACGAACTCCGTAGTACATACCGGGGTGAAGTCCGCCGGGTGACTAAATAGCACGAACCACTTACCCTTGAAGTAGTCTGGTAGCTTGATCTTATCTATAGTTGTTACTACATCCATTTCAGGGAACTTCTCCCCAATTAGAGGTATCTGTCCAGGCATTTTTATCACCTAAACTTATCGTTCAATAATATATACGATTGGTTAGTATTTAAACTTTTGCTCTAATAAAATATTAAGAAATTATTTAGAACATAATTAATTGAAAAGTTAGAAATCTAAACCTAGTGACAAACACTTGATAAGTCAAGATCAACACACTAGCCTATTCCCAGCAGACAGTATGCCTTTTAAGTTCACACACGCTAAGTATGTCGGGGGCAGAAACATTTATTAGGTTTGCTTAGTACGTCTTGGTATGGGATGGTAGGCCCGCCTAGGTGATGGGAGCCTTGCTCTAAGCCTAGGCGGGCTTCACCCTATAGATGTGACCCGCATGCCGTTCGGGTCGAATGCCACCCATGACCCCATGGGATGAGCCCCAAGCAGGGTGAGCCCTCTAGGCGAGGTGGAAGTCCCTAGATGATATCCTAACTCATCCTAAACCACCACAAAACACCCTCTAGGGACAAACGGTTGAAGAAACCGGCAGGAACTGACTGCATGATGACCTCCCCGAGCCACCCCGATGCTGACCTTCCTTAATTTTCGAATGCTATACGTTAAGGTAACTGCTATTGTATCGATTGCTCTATTTAGGGCTGTCCGCGGGACTAGTTTTTAATGAGAGCATATTA
>QMWS01000175.1 GCA_003661745.1 Thermoprotei archaeon
ATTCTAACGCTAGGTTTTCAGCATCGTGGTTCCCATAGTTCTTTATATGATCCCATACGCCTAGTAAATGCCGCAATAGCTCATCCCTTATTTCGCTGTTCTGATGTATGGTATCATACGGTATGCCTATCTCTATCCACCAGTAACCGGAGTACACCTTAGTGCCATCGGGCATTACCATGGGGTTATGCCATCGCATGTATAATGAGTCCTCCGTCGGGTACTTTTCGGCCCATGGTGGCGGTTTAAAGGGGATCTTCCTATTCGTGGCTACGCTCTTGAACATGAGCGTACTACCCTGTGTCTGTTTGTCGGCCTTCTCAGGTGCTATTATCGGTGTCTCGTTGAACTCGCTCCTGGCCTCTCTACCTAGCCTATACTCCGCGCCAGCTAGGGCACCTACTGTTCCGTCACCCGTACAGTCTATGAAGTAGTCCGCGTATAGCTTATACGTCAATTCGTTGCCTATCTGGAGGCACCGTACTGCGGATATCCTTATCGATGAGCTCATTTCTACGTCGAACACTACCGTATCCAGGTACAGGTCTAAGTTGTCCTCGGCTCTAGCCATTTCATAAAGCGTTAGATCCCATAACGAGGTTATCAACCCATTTCTGATGGGGAGATGTGATCTTTTGACGTACTCCGTTATTACTTCTTCTATGATCCCCGTTTCCCTTGCCCATGAGTTAAAGGTGCATGCACCTGTCGGGTTTACTCTGATTAAGCTGCTCGAATTACCGCCTAGGATCGGACGAGCTTCTATTAACACTGTTTTACATCCATGCCTAGCTGCAGCTATCGCAGCACATAGTCCAGCTAAACCCCCACCTACGACGATAACATCATATCTTTTCTCTATAACAGGTAGTGGCAAAGTTAAAACCACCTAATAAATAATGCGTTTTTGAAAGCGATATAAGACTTGTCTTTCCGTCTACATTAATCGAGATACTTAAACATAATAGGCTTCTTAATTATGTCCTCAAAATATGAGGCTAATCATCGATTCGCTTTATGAAATATATTGATAACCTAACGTTTATTTAGGAAAATCTTAAAGGATAGATGTTAAAGATAACATGATGATTATAAGGAGAGTATAAGGGCTAATCTGCTTTTCTTATTATAACTGCTTATATACCTCGCACCTTCATATCTAATAGATAAGGATGTTCCCTGTAAATGAACCGTATCCCTTCGAAGAAAAGGTTAAGGAATTCCTCAAGGAGACGAGTACGCTTCCGGGATTCGAACCTACGGGTTTAACACGAACTTACTATCTGGATTTAATAGAACCTATCGTCCGACAAGCAGTAGCATGGCAAGATGATAAGGGTGCTATCATCGACCCCTTTCTCCAAAGAGAACAGGACCATGCTACTGCACGATTCGTCGGCGCTTGCTCCGTTTTAATCGGTACTGGTCGCTGTCGAGATCTCTTAGAGCCCTGTTTGCGCGCGATGGATTATGCGTGTGAGAGGTTATATAACGGCGAAGCTAAAACTGCGGATTTTTACACGCGGGAGTTGATGATGGGGTACATCTTCCTGAAAAAGTACATCGGCTCTGAAAGATTGCAGAGGTGGAGGAAATGGTTAGGAACGTTTGAACCTGAGAGGATCTATAAGGACGTCGTCGCCCGCAAACCCATGTCACAGGTATACAACTGGAACGTTTACACGCTTGCAGGTGAACAGATGAAGAAGCATCAGGGCTTGGCAGATAATACAAGGTACATAGAGCGTTACATCCCGAGGCACATTTCCCTCTTCACGTCCTATGGCATGTACCGCGATCCTGGCAACCCGATAACTTACGATTTAAGCGCGCGTTTTAACTTCGCTATTATGCTAAACTACGGATATGAGGGGAAGTACAGGAGCATCATCGATGAGCTCCTACGACGTGGAGGGCTCACGACCCTCTTCTACCTCTCAAGCAAGGGCGAAGCTCCCTTTGGGGGCAGGAGCAACCAGTACCATTTCGTGGAAGCCATGGTAGCGGCCTTATGCGAATACGAGGCACGACGCTATTATCAGATGGGCAATGAGAAATTAGCTGGTGCCTTTAAGCGTACCGCTCACCTCGCGGCTCTCTCAGTAAGGAGATGGCTTATGGATGTGAGGCCATTTCGTCATATAAAGAACTTCTTTCCACCTGAGACTATGCATGGCTGCGATAGCTATGGGGGATATAGTAAGTATAGCCTGACAACTGCGAGTTTCTTCGCTGTCGCTTACCTATTCGCAGATGATGGAATTACTGAACAACCAGCCCCCATCGACGTTGGGGGTTACGTAATGGTCCTACCAGATTTCCATAAAGTCTTCGCGACAGTTGGAGATACACATATAGAGATCGATACGAAAGCTGATCACAATTATGATGCAACTGGGCTAGGTAGATTTCATAGGAGATCCGTGCCAAGCGAGCTAGCCCTATCTAGCAGCATAACGTGTGGCCCCAAATACATTGTCGAGAAGCCATCCCCTAGATCGTTTACCATCGCCCCTTCCTGGCTATCTGAAGAGGGTTGGTGCAGCTTAGCCGAATGCGAGAGGAGTATCAAGGGCTGGTCTGTTAACGTGCTGAAGGAGAGTAAGGACGAGGTAATATTCCGCGTAATATATGAATTCTCCAATGAACGTGTGACTCGTATAACTTCGGAATACTGCCTTCGGGAGGGCACTTTGGACGTCACAGAGATACTTGAAGGAGAGATATCCAAGATCCGAGTGACCATCCCGCTTCTCTTGAGTGATGGAGAGCATAAAGCAGAGGTTAA
>QMWS01000176.1 GCA_003661745.1 Thermoprotei archaeon
CCGGTGATCATCGAGCCGTCCACCGGCTCTGCTACTACTACTTCAGTGGATACTACGGCACACCGAGAGGTCATGAGCATTGAGCAGTTCGTGATGCAAGAGCTTACTCACGGTGGTGACATAGATGACCGCGTACGGCTGGCGCTATCTGGTCGGACCATGAAGATGGATCTCATAAAGGCGTTGTCACTGAAACATCTGGATGAAGCCCTATTTCCACGTATTCGACCGAATCGGCAGCGTTTTGCGACTCGCAATGGTGTTCTGGACGTTGGCCGAGACACGTTTACTCCCTATCCCATTCCTGAGGCTGAACGCTACCACTGCGGTGATGCTTACCGGTACCTCGACGTGGATACTGACTATGTGCCGGTGCCAGCGTGGGCACGCATGGATAATGACGGCGATGACGGCAATAGTTGTTTTACGCTACAGGCCGTTGTATGGAAAGCAGCCGCTCTGCAGGACGAAAACACTGCCCGAGCTGAGTACAAACTGGACTGTGTGTTCAACGCCGATCAGAGCACGTTACCGTTCCTGTTCATTCGCGACGACCTGACGCTGATACTGGAGACGTATGTTGGCGATTTGTTGCTTCATGCACACGGCGCGTTTTTCGGGGAACTCGCCGCAAAAGGAGGGCGTGTGGATCCAGTTCATGTACGTGAAACGGCGGCAGCAGATGAGCGAGAGATGCGTGAAATGTGCAGAGGCCGTGACGGCGGCGGGCGCGATCCTGATAGCCGCCTGTTGTACTTTCTGACACAGTGCACGTCTGGCGACGCCGTCGTACGGGCGCTACCTCTGTATTTACGGCACGACGGGGCTATACCACGTGTTCTGCCTAGGGTGACATTAGATGGCGTCGGTCATGACGCGAACGGAGGGCATTTGCGCCAGTTGCACTGCAAAGAGCTGTCCCGGCTACTACAAGAAGCTGGCCACGCAATAGTGTACTGCAACTACGTGGTCGGAGAGGCGACATACGATCAACGGGACGATACTGGGCGATTTGGTATAGGCCACCGACACCTTCATGCCGGTGATACACCAAGTACGTGTCGCGAGGCCGAGACTCAGCTGGCACGCCAAATACGCGCATATATGAGCATACTCAAAGACGTGGAACCGCCGTTATTCGAACGATCGGATATCCGACGCCTGTACGCTCAGATGCCAGACGTGCGCAAGGTATACACGGATCAACATTTGGCGGAAGACGTTATATGCTGGCTTTTGGGAGTGGGTTTTGGGCGCCTATACTTCCGGAAACTGCACGTCGGAGACACGAACGATACTCCTGAAGTACCGGCAGGTGGTCGAGCCGGCGGCGAGGACTGGCAAATGGTGGTATTTTTTCACGGACCCGGCGGCACTGGAAAATCGCTGATCATACGGGTTGCGGTCTATCCCTTTCTCATCAGCGACTATCTGGTCTTGGAGAGTAATAGCGAGCCAATGTTTGCCCTGCAAAACCTTCCAGGCCGCGCATGCTGGATACTGCCTGAGCTCAAGCGCAATTTCTCCATGCCAGAGGGGACGTTCAACTCTCTGATAGCAAATGAGCCGATGTCCTGGAAAGGGAAGTTCCATGGTGCCGACAATATGACCCCCAACATGCACGGCGTACTTGCTGGAAACGACCCATTACCGTATACGGACGATTCGCGCAGTACGTCCAGGAGAACCGCCATTGTTGTAATGCCTCATGAAATCCCGCTGGCAGCACAGGACCCTCTACTGTTCAAACGGATCACTACTACTACACAGCTGACGGCGTTTCTGCAGTGCGTGACTCGACTGTATCTCACGTTATCGCGGGCATGCCCGAATTTCTGGGGTTCGTGCCCTAAGTACTTTATCGAGCAACAAGAGCTACACCAGGCGGACAGCAATCCCGTGATCAGTTTCATGCGCGAGTGTGACGACGTAGCAGTAGGCCACATCGACTTGCTTCGGGCTCACTACTACGTGCCAGTACGGGACTTCAAAACCCGGCTTAATGCCTATTGTAAGGAAGACCTTAATATGCAGCATCCTCCGAAGTGGACGGTGGAAAATCTACATACACCGTTGCGGCGATTAGGCCTCGACATTTCCGACGGAAGGAGGCGCAAAGACTGGCACGGCCGGAGCGTCCATACCGTATGGGTTATGGGTGTCGACATAGAAGGTCTCCGTGGCATGCAAGTTCGACAGGGACAGGGTACTTTGCTGACGCCGCCACCGTCGCAAGGAGAGCGGTTCGCCGCCGAAGTGGGAGGAGGGAATCGGCCACCGTTTCCGCCGATGGAATGTGAATGGGCGCTAGACGAGTACACGTCAAGCGGGAAGAACGTCGCTGGACTTGTCGAGATTGTCGCAGATAACGGCCTACGTGTCGTGAAGTTCAAATCGGAGGTTACGTTTAACACTCGTACGCGGGTGTTGGGGATTATGGGGTAGACACGATCGGACATGGGGAGTGGTACGTGTATGTGTTGTATTGCCTTGGACGCAATAACACCAACTCGGCCACCGCCGCCGTTATGATTACATCACTATGTTGCCACGGATGAAGTAGCCGTGACGCTCAAGCACAGGCGGCTCCCAGCGCGGCGGCGCACTCGGACGCATCGCCTGCATAAACTTCCACACGTACCAGAAAAGCGATTCGTCGTCGCGCAGGGGATACACTGTACGCCCCAATTCGCGGCTTTCCCACGGTTTTTCTGGAGCATGTTCTTCCAAAAACTCGGCGGCAAGGTTGCGGTCTTCTTCGGTCGGCAGTCCGTCCTGTAGTTTCC
>QMWS01000177.1 GCA_003661745.1 Thermoprotei archaeon
GGTTGCAGGAGATCTTTTAAGGATTGAGGGTGTGGATTATGGGTTTGTTTTAAATCTGCTTCGTGTTGAAATGGATATTAGTGAGAGAATAGCTAGATTAAAGGCTGCACAGAGACTTAATTTCAAAAGAATAGGTAAGTACATTATTGCATATACCCATGTTGGTGCTTTCGAGTCTAGTGTAGCTCGTTCAATAATTGACTTGGGAGCCGATGTAGCAATTGTTGCATCATCTAATAAAGAAGTAAGGATTGTAGCTAGGGCTAGGCAGGACTTCTATAAGGAACTTGGAATAAGTCTTGGCAGGGATATAATGCCTAAGGTTGGGGAATATCTTGGGGGTAGTGGAGGAGGGCACGATACAGCAGCTGTAGCATCTGGTATAGGGGATATTGACATGGCTTTAGAATATACTGTATCACTTATTGCTAGGTTGATAAAGGAAAAGATAAAAGATATGAAATAGGTTTATAACCACCAATATACGGTTATAGGGTTTTGATAGAAGGTTTAGGCTAGAAAAGGATTTCGGTGTTAATAAAATGGTTAGGTATAAGCAGGTTGCTGATATACTTAGGATAATGAAGAACTTGGAACAAGTCCGTAATATAGGTATAACAGCCCATGTAGATCATGGTAAGACAACACTATCTGACTCACTACTAGCTGCTGCTGGTATAATATCTGAAAAAGTAGCTGGCGAAGCTCTTGCACTCGACTATCTTGATGTTGAGCAGAAACGTGGTATAACTGTTAAGTCAGCAAACATTAGCCTTTACCACGAGTACCACGGTAAACCATATGTCATTAACTTAATTGACACCCCGGGCCATGTAGACTTTTCATCAAGAACAACACGTAGTCTACGTGTACTTGATGGTGCTATACTTGTTGTAGACGCTGTTGAAGGGGTTATGACTCAGACAGAAATGTATCTACGTATGGCTCTTGAAGAACGTGTTAGACCGCTCCTATTCATTAACAAAGTTGATCGTTTGATTAAAGAGCTTAAGCTAACGCCTAGTGAGATACAGCAGAGATTTGTCCAAATAATTAAGGAAGTTAATAGCCTCATAGCAATGTATGCTGATAAACCCTTTAAGTCACTATGGCAGCTAGACCCTGCCAAGGGCCATGTAGCATTTGGTAGTGCTAAGGATAGATGGGGCTTTACTGTACCAATGGCCCAGAAGAGAGGCATTAAGTTCAGTGATATAATAGCTGCTTATCAAAAAGGTACTAGAGAGGCCATTGAGGAAATACAGAAAATCGCTGTATTGCATGAAGCAATACTTGACATGGTAGTGAAATTCGTACCAAACCCAAGAGATGCACAGAAGTACAGGATTCCAAAGATATGGCGTGGAGACCTTAATAGCGAGATCGGTAAGGCTATGATCGAAGCAGATCCCGATGGACCTGTTGTCATGCTAGCTCATGACATAAAGTTTGATCCTCATGCTGGATTAGTAGCTACTGGACGTATATTCTCAGGTACATTAAAGCCAGGTGTAGAGGTATGGCTTGTAAACGCTAGGATGAAGCAGAAAGTTCTACAAGTAAGCCTTTATATGGGTCCCTACCGAGAAATTGCTGATAAAATTGTTGCTGGAAATATAGCTGCTGTACTAGGTCTTGGTAAGGCTCGTGCTGGCGAGACTATAGTTGATATAAAGTTTAAAGATGTTATGGTACCCTTTGAGAGGCTACGTATGCTTAGTGAACCAGTTGTTACTGTTGCCATTGAGCCTAAGAATCCAGCAGAGCTTCCAAAGCTTATAGATGCGCTTCATAAGATTAGTATTGAGGATCCAAGTCTTGTCGTCAAGATCAATGAGGAGACCGGTGAATATCTATTAAGTGGTATGGGCACACTTCATATCGAGATTGCTCTTACACTTCTTAAGGAGAATTATGGATTAATAGTTGATGTATCACAACCGGTTATTGTTTATAGAGAAAGCATACGTGAATCGAGTAAAGTATTTGAGGGCAAGTCACCGAACAAGCATAATAAGCTATATATACATGTTGAACCACTTGATCAGAAGACAATAGAACTCATAGCACAAGGCATTATTGTTGAAGATATGGATGCTAGGGAGAGAGCAAAGATCCTTCGTAATGAGGCTGGATGGGACTATGATGAAGCTAGGAGGATATGGGCTATTGACGAGAACATAAACGTGTTCGTTGATAAGACAACTGGTGTACAGCATCTAAGAGAAGTAAAGGATACAATTATACAAGGCTTCCGCCTGGCAATGAGAGAAGGACCATTAGCCATGGAGCCTGTTCGCGGAGTAAAGGTTGTACTTCACGATGCCATCATTCATGAGGATCCGGCTCATCGTGGACCTGGACAGTTGTATCCTGCTGTCCGTAATGCAGTATATGCTGGAATGCTTACTGCGAGGCCAACACTCCTTGAGCCTATAATGAAGCTCGATATAAGGGTTCCAATGGAGTTTATGGGCAACGTATCATCTGTTATAACAAAGAGACGTGGTAGAATACTACAGGTACTACAGCAGGGGCCAATAACAAGGATTATTGCAGAAATACCTGTAGCCGAGACATTTGATCTAGCTGAGGCATTACGTAGTGCAACAGCTGGTAAGGCACTTTGGGGACAGGAGTTTAGTAGATGGGCTCCGGTACCTGATAGCATGCTACTTGATCTTGTGAGAAAGATTAGAGAAAGAAAGGGATTAAAGCCAGAGCCTCCTAAACCAAGCGACTTTATTGGTTTCTAGATCCAATAAAATCTTTTAATTTTGAAA
>QMWS01000178.1 GCA_003661745.1 Thermoprotei archaeon
ATGTGGATGGGCTTCATAGCGATGATGTACTACATCGAGACATACAAGGTAATGCTTGAGATGTGGAGAAAATACGTTGAGACAGCGCTTAAGGTAACTACACCAACTACGGGGCAGGGCTAGACATAAGCACTAGTGGCCTCCTCTCAACTAGAGCTGAGACTAATTTTTTTCTCCCACTGCTTAAGGCCCTCCACAGGGTGCCTCTAGAAATACCCATCTTCTTAGCTGCTTCCTCCTGCGTTAAGCCTAGGTAGTAGACTAGACGAAGTGCCTCAAGCTCGTCAGGATTTAAATATATGGGCTCGTTATTTACCGGACGTCCCGACTCGTCAAGCGGCACAAAGATAACTCGCGATGGCTGAAACCCTATGAATCTAGGCTTAGGCCTTCTACCCCTACCCTCTCTCCTCCAGCACCACCTCCAGGGCGGACTTTCTTGACTCATGCTTGACACCTCTACCTTCCACATTAAATACTCCTAGGAGGCTTGAAAAACTGCCTCCAAAAATGAGCTAAAGCACAATTTTCATATAGTGTTATTAATGTGCATCAACTAAAAGTTACTTGGTGGAAAGAAAAATGTTTTGGCCTAGGTACTGGCGCAGGCTAATGAGGTACATGCCACTGCTACCGCCGTATTCGTATCCATATATGTACCCATACCAGTACTCGCCTCCGCCGCAGCCGCAGCAAGTCCAGCAGACGCAAGCACCGCAGCAGTACCCAGCATATCCTCCGCCACCACCATACCCACCGTACCCGCCGCCACCGCCAACACCAGAAGAGGAACTAGAAATGCTTGAGGAGTACAAGAAGGAGCTCGAGGAGGACCTTAAGGACCTACAGGAAGAGCTGAGGAGTGTTGAGGAGAGAATTAAGGAGCTTAAGGAAATGCTGAGTAAGTCATCACAGGGCAGCTCAGGGTTTTGATGAGATAACCCAAGGTGGGGCAATGGGCTACGGGTATGGACGCGGAAGAGGAGGACGCTGGGGTGGCGGAGGGGGTTGGGGAAAGAAAAGAGGATGGGAAATACCCCTCCAGCAGCCGCCACCGCCTCCTCTAGGAGAAGTTAGGGTAGCGGCACCAGTTGCCGATAATAACGGCATAAACTCCGTAATATCTCAGATGTTTGCTAGATCACCATACATAGCTTTAGTTGATGTAAAGAACGGTCAGGTGGTGTCAGTAAATATTCACAGCAACCCAGCTGCTACGATGCCTCAGGGGGCTGGGGTCGCATTAGCGCAGTGGCTGATATCTAGTAACGTAAGGGTAGTCCTAGCACCGAACATGGGGGCTAACCTAGCACAGGTTCTAGCTCAAGCAGGTGTCTACGCGTATCAGGTACCGCCAAATACTAGACTTATTGACGCATTAAGGCTTGTAGGTATAGTCAGGTAGCGGCCATTGCCCGATCCAAACATATGCCATATGCTTTTTCTTACTCAATTACTTACGCCCTAAAGCACTGGTGCTCATGTGTAAATCTTCTTAAGCATTATGGGTACAGCTATAGATGACACTATTATTAGCGTTAGCAGTGCGCCGTAGACGTGATAAGACATTATCCCTAATTCCAGCGCCATAGCAGCTGCGACCAGCATTACCTCAGCTCTAGGGACCATACCTATACCAACAATGAGTGAAGTCCTCTTGTCAAAGCCAAGCAGCCTAGCTGTTAGGGAACAGCCTAAGATCTTAGATAAAAACCCGAAAACGAGGACGATAAGTGCTGTTATTAAGTATGTGCCAGTCAGAAAAGCATGTGCTATCTCCTCTAAATCAACTAGCGAGCCAGCGTAGACAAAGAATAGAGGCGTAAATATCGCTACTAGGGGATAGATACCGCTAGCTACTCTCCTCCGCAGGTAGTGATGGCTCGAGAGCCCTAGGCCGAGAGCGTAAGCGAGGAGTATAGCGCTTAACTTAACATACATAGCTAGGTATGAGAGAAGTATTAGAATAATGAAGGTTATCGTAAGGAAGAACGCCTCAACTCTCATTACTTGGGAGAGCTTCATTAACGGTCTAGGCATGCGCTCTGAACTAACTACCACGCCTGCCCAGAACGCGAAGGCCAGTACTGTAGTACCTAGTATTGAGTAGGGGTCTAGAGACTCCGTAGCTACGCCAACCATAATGCTGATCAGCGAGAGACCGAGAACGTCGTCAACAACAGCCGCACCTACAATAACTCTAGACTCTATGCTTCCGAGCCTGCCTAACTCCTCAAGCGTCTTAACAGTTATGCTTACTGAGGTAGCTGAGAAAGCTACGCTTAACGCTAGTGTCTCACTATACGAGAGATTGAGGATTAAGCCAGTAATAAAGCCGCAGGCTAGTGCTCCGACGACCCCTCCACACGCAACTAGTCCAGCCTTCTTTAAACCTCTAAGGAACTCTTTAGTTGTCTCACCTAATCCAGCATAGAATAACATTACTATTATACCTACTAAGGCGAAGGCATAGCTGACGACATCGATCTCAAAACCTAATACTGCTAGTACTAAGCCAGCAATGACATAACCAACTACTCTTGGGAGACCCATCCTGACGACTAAGGCCTCGAAAACCTTCGCTAAGGCAAGCATTAATGCTATATTTAGCATCCACCCGAAGACGGGTGCCTCACTATTCATACTAGCACCGTGCCCGGTAGTTCGATGTGTCAGTACTCGTTTACGTGTTCATCATATACTATACTGCATTCGTCTATAAAGTATGAACTGTGAGTTAATAGGTACTTCTGTCCGCTTACCTCTATCTATGTGAAAGTTA
>QMWS01000179.1 GCA_003661745.1 Thermoprotei archaeon
AGGTTTTAAGGTGGAGGCTCAGGCGAAGAAGCACAAAATAGTTATGGATCTCCCAGCACCACTTGGCAGTGACGCAGGTCCAACGCCGGTTGACATTCTCCTAGCATCGCTAGCTGGCTGTATAGGTATTGTAGCTAGGTTCCATGCACCGAAGCACGGCATAGAGGTAAAGAGCATGAATATAACTGTTGAAGCCGAGTACGATACAGCGGGATTTGAGGGTGAAGATGTCAAGCCCGGACTTCTGAGTGTTGATGTTACAGTAGAGATCGAGTCACCTAATAGTGAGGAAGAAATTAGGAAGTTTATTGAGTTCGTTAAGAAGCACTGTCCGATAGAGGATACGCTAAAGAGCGAAACACCAGTAAAGACCACCATTATAAAGAAGTAAGTAGACGGTAATAGAAAGCTGAAGGACATCTCATTTTATTTTAATGGTACTGAAACCATATAATGGTACTGCAGGATGTCAGGTATCATAGCTGACAGAGTCAGTGCTGCACGGAAGTATGTTTTACTTGATGAATACGTAATTAAGGTAGTTAAGGCAGGAAAGGTAATTGATTTTGCTAGTGGTTCCCCTGACCCTAGGCTCCTGCCGAAAGAGGAGGTTAAGGAGATAGCGTCAAGGGTGCTTGATGAGTATGGCGATGAAGCGCTCTCTTACCCTCCCTCAGTAGGTCTTAGAAGCCTAAGAGAAGCTATTAAGACACTACTCAGCAAGCTCGGCGTCAGCATACCTAACTCTAAGGTAGTAGTGACTAGCGGTGCTGTGCGTGCCATAGAATTAGCTAGTGAAGTGCTACTGAGTAGTGACTCTTACACGGTAGCTGAGGAACCTACGTTCTCCCCAGCGCTATATCCGCTCTATGCCTTAGGTAGGGGGATAGAGCACGTTCTCCTCAAGGAGTATAGGGTCCTTGATGTCAGCGCACTAGAGGAGGTGATTAGTAAGTTACCGATTAAGCTATACTATACCATACCCACAGCCCACAACCCCACAGGAAGTACCTTCAGTAGTAAAGTTAGGAATGAGGTAGCTAAAGTAGTGTGCGAGAATAATGTAGTTATTATCGAGGACGACGTCTATAGGACCGTACTGGGTGGTGAAGCACCTGAGCCAATCTCAGCTATTTGTGCTAGGCGCTCACACACGTACATCTATTTAGGATCGTTAAGCAAGGTATTAGCTCCAGGACTCAGGATAGCGTATATGCTCGTTCCTGAGGAGCTGTTCCCGCATGTTAGGTCCGTAGCTGGTACTGAATTAACGTTGAGTCCGTTAACCATGCTAATCGCCTATGAGGCAATAAGAACCGGGCTTCTGTTAGACAGGATCCATAGGCTCTCGAGAGAGTATAGAGAACGTATGAGGGTGCTGAAGGACTCGCTCAGTGATTACATGCCAGATAACGTCTGCTGGAATGAGGATGCCGAAGGATACTATGTATTCATTAAGGTTAAAGGCGTCAATATGATTAAGCTCCTTGATGACGCCTTGAGGGAGGGCGTGGGGTATATACCTGGCGATGCATTCCTCCACAAGCACAGCGATCCCGAGACGGCTAGGCTTTGTATAGCTAAGCCTAACTCAGAAGAGGTAGCCTTAGGTGTCAAGAAGTTAGCTAAGGTGATTAAGGAAAGAAAGAAGCTTTAAATGTAAGCATTACCTTAATGCTGACTTAATCGCTTCCTCAAATATCTCTAGCCCTATCTTAGCTTCCTCCTCACCTATCGTTATCGGAGGAATTAATCTAATAGTGCTCTTACCGCACGGAAGCAGTACTAACCCCTTCTTAAGTGCCTCGCTGATTACTCTATTACGTAGTTCCACATCGTGGTCCTTAGTCCTCCTGTCCTTCACGAACTCGACACCCCACGCTAGCCCTAAGCCCCTTGCGTCGCCTACTGCTTCATACTTCTCCTTAATCTCCATTAATCTCTCCTTAAATAGCTTCTCTAGGAACTGAACATTAGGCAAGTACTTCTCAGTTAACTCAATAGTCTTTAGAGCAGCTACTGCTGCTAAGGCGTGGCCTCCGAACGTATTGCTGTGCGCGCCTGGCTCAAGGTCTAGCTCTTTCCTAATTACTGTTGCGCCTGCCGGTACTACTCCCCCACCTAAGCTCTTAGCTAAGCATATAGCATCTGGCGCTACATTAAAGTGCTCTATAGCGAACATCTTGCCCGTCCTGCCGAGACCCATTTGAACCTCATCTACAATTAACAGTATGTTGTACTTATTGCATAGTTTCTTAAGTTCTGTAAAGAAGTTCTTCGGCGGTACTACATACCCTCCCTCGCCCTGAATAGGCTCAGCTATAATAGCGGCAACCTCATCTGCTGGTACGTGGTGATTAAAGAGCCAGTACTCAATGTACTCTATCACCCTACTTACTAGCTCGTCAGGATGTTCGTAGCCGTCTATATGCCACGGGTTCCTGTACGGATTAGGGTAGGGCACGTGCACGACCCCTGGTGCTGTTGGAAAGAACTTCCTCTTATGTACTGGCTTACTAGCTGTTAGGCTTAAGGACCCTAGCGTCCTACCGTGGAACGCGCCTATAAATGCTATAAATAGCTTACGATTTGTGGCGAACCTAGCGATCTTTAAGGCTGCCTCGACGCTCTCAGTCCCGCTATTACAGAAGAACACCTTCTTCTCGAAGTCGCCGGGGGCTATGCTGACTAGCTTCTCAGCTAGAGCTACTTGGTACGGGTTATAGAAGTCCGTGCCTGCTGCATGAGCTATCTTATCTAACTGCCTTA
>QMWS01000180.1 GCA_003661745.1 Thermoprotei archaeon
AGGTGGATTGAATGAAACATCAAGAGCCGTAGGTCTTTCCTTAACACTTAATCCTACAGTGATTGGAGAGGGCAAAAGAAAGCTGGGATCCGCGGGTGTGCCATTTACGAGAATAGTATAATACTCTCCAGCATCTAGATTCGATATATTCACTTCAAATGAGAAACCACCAATCGTCTGCTTAGTAGCTATTCCAGATAATTCTGCACCGCCGCTAGAGTTTATAACATACCACCTGACCTCACCATCTATGCCTTCTCCAGTATCTGTACGAGTGAAGTTTACTTGTATCTTAACAGTCTTTCCCCAGTAAACATCGTAGAATGTAAGCGTATTAAATAGAGACAATTTGGTTGCTGGCGGTGCTTGGGTAATATCTTGATCCACTAAGTAGTAAATCCAGCCCTTAGTCAAAGTAATCGTGACGTTTATACTTGGCCCTGCTGTTCTATTATCAACTAAGAGAGCACTATCATTGTATATTGATATTATATCCCAGGGGTCTGGTGTGTCTTGGGTCGCAGTAGAGGTAGCATTAAAAGCTATTGTCCACGTTCCTGCAGGGAGGTAAAGATCAATCCATCCAGTTAAGTTAGTTTGAGTATCTATTACATGAGTAGAATCGTTAAGGACAATTCTAGCCGATTGTATATATTGTCTCGATCCAGTTTTAGTTTCGTTAGTAAGGGCTTGTAATCTAAATCTAATTATTCCCGTAAAAGTAATCAGCACATTATCGGATAAGGTATCGTAACTATAAGTGCCATAATCCCTGCTAACACTTGTTGTGTATGTAAGACCTCCACTAGTTAAGGTTGCTTTTATAGTATAGGACTTCCTAGCAACATCTAGAACAGCGTAACCAGAAGCATTAGTCGTAGCACTATACTCTACTTGATTCGTTGAATTGATGAAATCGATGGTAACCTCCTCTATTGGTAAGTTATCGTTGTCCACGACCTTTACATTAACTTTTATCTTGAATTTCTCAATAGGAGATTTAGAAATACTTAGAGGATTCTTTAACGATACCTTTGTAGTGTTAAAGCCATTATACATTTCGCTGAAGGTAACTCCTGTAGCATTCCAATAGAAGACGGCATATCTGACTTCTAACTCATTATTAGATGTTGCTGAAAGCCCTTGGTATCTTTTAGCAACATAGATATAATCAGCATCGCTATCATTTCCTTCATTATACCACATTAGAGAACTCGATGTATAAGTAACTCCACTAGTAATTTCTTCCAGAAAAACATATCCTATTCCTATGTCAGTAATATTATTGAAGAAAGCCACATGATCTAGGGAATTAAGATTATAGTAATCATCAAATTCTGGCGTTGTTGAGTAATATTTTATATTATAGGAAGTTGTTGTAGTAGATCCAGATGCCTTATATATAAGTAAAACGTAAGCACCAGGAGACGAAAATACGTGAGCAATGCTTTCGTAGGTCCCCCCTGTCGCCTCTGAATAATCAATCACGTTTCCTTGCACTGGATTAGAACCAGGAGGTCCGTATAGATACATATCAAGGTTAGTCGTAGATTCAGTCCACAAGAGTTCTATCTTATACGGCTCATTAACCGTTTTCTGAGATACATTGATCGTGTGTAAGCTGATAGAATAGGCATCTACAGTATATCTTCCGCCCCCACCAACATAGAAACCTTTTACTCTTACACCAGTATCAATAAGAATACCATCGATATATATGTCAAATTGCGTATACCCATTTGAGTTCTCATCATCATAGGATCCTACAACAACATAGTAATATCCGTCAGTGGGTACTGAGAAAGAGAAAGATGCTTGAGACTCCCTATATGCATAGGCTGAATCTATGAACGATCCGCTTTCATCGTATATATACACATAAGTATCCTCTTGTGAATAATCTAGATTAGTCAAAGTAACTGTATGCGTGCCAGCACTCCAGTAGACTCTATATACTGCTAGTAGAGGAAGCCCTGATACGTCCCTAAATGGTTTGTTGTTAGGTGTTTCAACGCCGCCAGAAATCGTAGACATCTCAATTGGATAAAGATATGCTGTATCATTAGCTATGAAATTGAATGTTGATGTTTCAAGTCCATTGTCCTGATCGAATACCCATCCGCCAACTAGGTAATCAGTATCGCTATCTGCTTCCTTCCATTTTATTTTTTCAGTTACTAAAAGTCCCCAATCAAAGATTCTGTATTCAAAGTTTACCATTGCCACGTCTTTTTGAATATTATTGTCATAGAGTGGAACTTCCTCTACAGCATATATGATAAAAACTACTCCTTGATATAGTTCAAGGAGCGGATCGCCTTGGCCATAAATGTATCTATTGAGGTATCTCATGTTATCTGTATTTCCAGTGCCTTTGTAGCCAAGGTAGGAAAAATCTGGATTTCTAGTAGGCCCAAAATGCAACCAATCAGCTCCAATTTTTTCTCCATTAGGAAGAGTGATATTCATTGCCTTACCGCCATTTTCTGGAGGGATCTCGATGCTCCACCCATAAGTCACGCTCTTTATGATGTACTTATCTCCACTAGGCGCAGTCACTGAAGTAACCTCTACTCGCTTTTGATAAATAGGAGGATCTGTTCTATCAACACTCCAGTAAATTTGGTAAACTTTAGAAGCCCCCTTAGCTAGATTGACTAAGAATGTTACAGTAGCCGCTGTTAGGTGTGATGAGTTATAATAGGTCACGTTCCAGATTTGAGACGGTATTTCTTGAAATGAGCTCGCATCAATTACCCTAATA
>QMWS01000181.1 GCA_003661745.1 Thermoprotei archaeon
CGACCACTTCTACCAACAGCTACTATCACTAACATCTAACATAAACTTTGATATTGCTAACGTTGCTGGTCAATACATTGTATTGCCGTTCATATCAAAAGACCTTCCACAGCTACCACAGATAAAATACCAAGGAGCATTATACAAACTGCAGTTCCCATATTCACAAGGCGAGAAAGATGTTATTATGCCAGACGTGCTACAATTTGATGTTGATAAAGCTACAAATGTTGTTCATCTATACACAGACCTAGTGTTGAAGAGCTATCTATATAGAGAGGTACCTGTTGATGAAGGTGGTGATATATGCAACACAAGGGCGTGTTACCTATTCGCTACTGAACGTGTTACTAGCATGTGTCTAATTGAAGAAACAATTCGGTTATTGTGTACAAATACAGAAGTTGGTTGTCAGCCAACGATATTGTTAGTGGGTAAACGTGGATATGCTATCTATATAGGTACACAGTTTGTTGGTATGGCAAGGCTCGAAGTATATAAATCACCATCAGAAAGATTTGGTGCTTATGTATATGATGGCAGAGTAAAGTTTGAGCTGTGGAAAAGTGTTGGTGATATACAGTTTAAAAACACATTTGTTGCATTTACAACGATTATAGTTCCATGCTATTGGAACCCAGATGGTGGAGGAGCTACCTATCCAGATGGCGAATATGGTGAGGAAGGAGTGACAAACCCATATCTTGGAGATATACATTTCCTTGGTACAGAGATAGAGCTTGATATGGCTATAATAATTACGAGGGTGCCAAACGCATATATACTGCCACTATCTGTGATGGTTAATGGCAGATATAAAACAGTTGATGATGTAGATAACAAGTATATGGAGATCGCACACAGGTTAATACCAGCGGAGTTATATCCGACGCTATATGTCAATATCTATAGCTATCCACAGATACATCTACCAGACGTGCATCCATGATGTATCTAGATATATGCTTGTTGTGGGTGGTATGTAAATGAGTTGGATAGACAGCTTGTTAAAATCTGGTTTGGGTGGGGCTGTATCTGGTATAGCATCTGGGCTACTAGAGCCGTTCAAAGAGACGTTCTGGAACGAGATAACGGAGGGAGCGGCAAGGGTGTTGAAGCTGTATATAGCCGACAAACTATCGTTCTTCAGAAACATGTTGACAGGCACATTAGCAACACTAGAAAGAGCGTTACCATCTGGTGAATGGGGCTATGCACCAAAAGGCTTTGAAGATGTATTGGTAAACTTCATAGTTGGATCAACGATGCTATCTATATTGGTGGGAGAAGAACTGGCACAGGAGTTCTTCGCTGAGATGATACAGGAAGGAACATCGAACGCTATACAAACATCTTTCGGCGGATACTTCCAGACATTATTGAATGTGTTCAGAGGTGGATCACCATTAAACCCAGATGATGTTAGGGATCTGTACAACGTTAAGAATATTGTCGATGAGAAGATAACTGCTCTAAACCTAGCTAGTGCTGGTGCTAATCTATATGCGTCTATACACTATATGGCGGCTGGAGGATTGGAAAGTATAGATAGGTCGTTTATAGCTGGAGTAAACCAGATACAACAGCTATCGCTGAGAGCATTAGAACATGCCCTATGGTTTGTAGAATACATGGTTTCATTCAGCGAGAGGCGTATAACAGATGTGATTAATAGACAGCTAGAGGTGTTCGACTACTATATACAGATGATTGTCGATAGATATGAAACAGCGATTTCGAGGATAAACGATATGATACACGAGCTAGATGTGGCTATATCCGACTACACAGCATCTCCGCCAAGAATAACAGAAGAAGAGCTGTTATCCGTTGCAAATGCTATTAGAAACGAGTTTAATAAGCTTAAGGAGGATATAGATGATTTCGACAATAAGATAATGCAGAAACTAACAAATCTCAAGGTGTCTATACCACAAAACCTCGTTGATGACTATATCAACGCTGTTAAGAGATATGCCGAGACAATAGGTATATTAATAGATGTTCTAAACAATCGCTATGCTATGGAGATACAGAACCTCGTTAACTGGATCATTAACATGGTTGAATATCTGTGGGCATACAGAACATACTACCCAGACGGATGGACAGAGACAGTAGCCAACCCAATAACAGGTACAAAGATAGAGCCAGTTGTATCGGTAGTGATAGAGGTATACGAAAAAGAAGAGACTGAAACAACCAGTTGATGGGCAGATAAACAATGTCTATAAACATAGATGAGCTGATAGCTATGTACAGAGAATGCATATCTCAATGCATAGATGTTCTAGACAAAACAACTTTTTCCAATCAAATATCCGAGAATCTACATATATGCAAAAAGGATTGTGTTGGGCACACACTCAAAAAATATTTCTATGGATATGACTTTGTCTATAGATCCAAAATACCTTGCTTCATAAAATGCTTCTTCCTCTATCTAAGACATAACGACAGTAATCTACTTTCACAATGTATGGATAAATGTATATGGTTCAAATAAACATATCTTTATGGTGATATAAATGCCTAGAAAAAGAGATAGAACCAGATTGAGACAATTACTGGATAGAATAGACAGAGAAATAAAGCAGAGAAGAAAAAAAGAGTTGGAGGAACATAGAAGATTCCTACGGAAATACCTAGAAGAATCATTTAGAAACTATGTTGAGAGAGATAGAGAAGCAAATAAAAATATTGCTGAAGAAGCATATTTAAGGTGGTATGAATCCGTATATAAAAACATTAGGTTTAGAG
>QMWS01000182.1 GCA_003661745.1 Thermoprotei archaeon
CTCATACCTCTCTATTGATTCCTGAATTGGTGATGGCTCACCTCTTACTCTTTTCTCCACTACCTGCTCAATATATTTCTTAGGTACGTTTAAACCCCTAGCTCCCGCTCTTGGGTGTTTAACGGTCTTCCTCACTTCTTGGAGATGCTTCTCTAATTGATGCCTCCTCGCTCTTGCCTCAGCGAAGACCTCGGGTGATGTAATGTATTGTAGGACCTCATTCTTGGGTGGGGTCTTCACTAATATATCTGCAGGTCTGTAGATTGTGGTTGTTTTGGATTTGGATGTGAGTGATTTAGGGGGTTGTTGGGATTCCTGTGTTTCTTCCTTACGTGATTGGATGTATGCAGCAACGATTTCGGGGTTAGGTAATTGTCCCCCGCCCTCAAGGAGCCTACGTGATGGGATATCCCTCAATCACTTCCCGTAATGCTGTGCTTATATGAGCTTAGGTAGAACAATTGAGAGTACATCCTTTACGTGCTGCTCAAAAATGGAGTATTGTTTTACGTAGTTCTCGAGGATGTGCTTTCTGAGTAGCTCCTTCAGCATCCCCCTACCGACAATCATTCCGGCAAGTGAGATGATTACGTATGCGTAGGCTGCTGCAGCATCTATGTTCTTTCTCTTATAGAAATACCCGTACTTCTGCCTTGTTATTTTCAGCTTAAACCTCTCGTAGAAGTCATTGAAGCATTTATTGTGTAACCACTTAATGGTCTCCCACAAGATGTTATCGGATAGGTTCATATCGCGGTATATCTCGTAGAGGAACTCCTCGTACTCTGTTCTCATTCTTTCGTGTTCGTTCATGAGGTTCTTATCTCGTACTCTGGTGTGGGGGAGGGGCCATCTGTGCCTCAACCTGTCACGCTCCCCGCCGTCGGGTGCTGGTATATAATTGCTTGAGTATATAACTTCGCCATCATCCTGTATATAATTCTCAGAGACCGAGTTCTTCGCTCTCTCGTGAAACTTCTTTAATAAAGCATTAACCTTTAGTGCTGCTTTCCTAGCTTTTTGCGTATCTTTAATGTTGTAGATTATCTTGGCTATTTTATAATATGAGAGGCCTAGGGAACGTAGTAGGACAGCTCTTTGCGTTAGTGTTGCTTCAGCCATCCCGTCTATACCTCTAGGCATTAAGGTATTAATAAGTCGTGCTATAGCTTACGCATTGCCTCAAGAATTGATTTTCTAATCCTTTCACGTGTCCTGCTACTCCAACCCCTTACTTTTGAATTCTTTCTTGGGTCGGTCAATCTATAAAGAAGTAATAGCCTACCCCTAGCGACCCTCTTACTTATTCTGTGACTCCTCACGTCACGGATTATTGCCTTCTTGATTTTCAGGAATTCCGAAGGTCTATCGAGACCCATCTTACCTATGTCCTTAACACGTTTCCCTAGGTATTTGAGCCTCTTGTAGTAAGAGGACTTACTTCTGGTTTTTCTCCCCATACTGCCCCCTCATGAAGGAATGCTTTCTTCCTCTATGAGGTCAAGGACTTCTGACTCAATATCGCTTAGGTCCGGTAGTTCCTCAAGCGTTACGGACTTCTCAGTCTCTACCTCCTTCATGAGCCTCATCAATGCCTCCCTCCTTTTCGCTTCATACTTAGCTCTCACATCGGCCGGTAGGAGGTCGTAAGTGAATCTATCGATGAATCTCTTCTTAACGTAATGTCTCAGCATAGGCGTTATGTAGCACCTATAAGCCCTAGCCTCAACGAAGTCTCTGAACCTAACAATGGATATTCTGTATATAACCTTATCCCTCACGAACTTCACAATATCACTTACCTCTACGGACGTGAATATAATACCAGCAACGACCGTCCTCATTAGGTTGAATAGCTTTGAGAACCACTGGCTGAAGTTCTTCCTCCATGAATACTTAACTAGCCATATCCCCGCGTCATCAAGGAGTATGGCCGGTATCCTCTCCCCTGACTGGAGGGCTTTCTTGAGTTTAGGTATTAGTGTCTCGATGTAGAAGTACGTGTTATCCAGTACCTTATCCCAGTCCCTATATACATTATATAGTATTAGTAGAGCATATGTTGTCTTCCCCACACCCTGATGGCCGTAAGCAAATGCTGAAATGAATGATTGAGTGTTATATGCTTTGATTATTCTCGAGGCCAGTCCTGACTTACCTTTACTTAGGTAATATACTGGAATCTCATCCTTCTTTTTAGCACCTAAGCTACTGAGGTACCTCAGCAGACCGTCTTTCTCGTATGACATTCCTCCACACCCGAATTAAGTACTTGATTGTGTCGTCATAGGTCCTGAAGCCTAACTTAACCTTAATTAATGTGAGGGCTCTATGGGTGTCCTCCCTTATTTTCAGGGTCTTTAACTCACTCAACCTCCCTCTCCTCCTCTAACTTCATTGACAATCCATGTTCATGTATAGCCTTCATGAGGGCGTGGAATAGCTTATCGAGCCAGTACTTCTTTATTGATGCACACTCGTGAATCCTCTTATGCACAGGGACTGCGTCATTAGCCAGTACCTTGCTACACTCGTCATTTACTCTGTCAAGGACCTCCTCAACATTGAAGTAGCGCTCAATGTCTGCTTGGGCGTCAGGGGGCAGCATCAGGTAGAGTGAGTGTAGTGCTTCCTCGTAGACATCGATTAAGGATGGGTCGGTCCTCGAGTATGTCTTGGCTTGAACGCATAGCTCTACTTGGTTAAATAATTTTTGTTGGTAGTACTTTGTTATTGCTTTTATCCTTTTCC
>QMWS01000183.1 GCA_003661745.1 Thermoprotei archaeon
AGGTGGATTGAATGAAACATCAAGAGCCGTAGGTCTTTCCTTAACACTTAATCCTACAGTGATTGGAGAGGGCAAAAGAAAGCTGGGATCCGCGGGTGTGCCATTTACGAGAATAGTATAATATTCTCCAGCATCTAGATTCGATGTATTCACTTCAAATGAGAAACCACCAATCGTCTGCTTAGTAGCTATTCCAGATAATTCTGCACCACCACTAGAGTTTATAACATACCACCTGACCTCGCCATCTATGCCTTCCCCAGCATCTGTGCGGGTGAAATTCACTTGTATCTTAACCGTCTCTCCCCAGTAAACATCATAGAATGTAAGCGTATTGAATAAAGACAATTTTGTTGCTGGTGGTGCTTCGGTCACGTCGTGATCCACTAGGTAGTAAATCCAGCCTTTAGTCAAAGTAATTGTGACATTTTCACTTGGTCCTGCTGTTCTATTATCAGGCAAAAGAGCACTATCATTATATATAGATATAGTATCCCAAGGATCCGGTGTTGCTGTAGAGGTGGCGTTAAAAGCTATCGTCCATGATCCTATGGAAAGATAGAGATCAATCCATCCAGTTAGATTAGTCTGGGTGTCTATCACGTGGGTAGAGTTGCTAAGGACGATTCTAGCTGACTGTATGTATTCTTTCGGCCCCTCTAAGCTTCTATTAGTAAGAGCTTGTAGCCTAAATCTTATTATCCCTGTGAAAGTTATTAGCACGTCATCGGATAGAATATCATAACTATAAGTGCTATAATCTTTGTTAACACTAGTGGTTTGCGTAATACCTCCACTAGTCAAGGTGGCTTTTATAGTATAAGATTTCCTAACAATGTCGAGAACAGCGTAGCCAGAGGCATTGGTTGTAGCACTATACTCTACTTGACCAGTTGAGTTAATGAATTCGATAGTGACTCCCCTTACTGCCGAGTTATCATTGTCAACAACCTTTACTTTAGTGACGATCTTAAAGCGCTCCTTAACATTCTTCGAGGTTTGAAGTGGATTCTTTATAGCACTCTTGAGATCTTTAAAAATTGCATACGAACTGTCCACGCTTGCCGCAGTAGCATTGAAGGGAATAACCGAATAAGATACCTCCAGAGCACTACCTGTTGTCGCTGTAACTCCTCTATACAGTCTAGTTGTATACACGTAGTCCTTCTCACTGTCATTACCATCATTGTACCAGATAAGACTAGCTGATGTAAAGGTTACCCCACTTGACCGATCCCCCAGGAAGACATACCCTATTCCATTGCCTGTTCCATTATGTAGGAATGCCACATGATCTAAGGTATCTAGGGAATAATAATCATTTATTTCAAAGGCGTTTCCTAAGGTGGCATAGAGAGTGTAAGTAGTAGCTACCTCGGATCCCGAGTTCTTATATACTAAGATTGTATAGTTTCCAGCAATTGTCGGCGTGAAAACGATTTTTTCCTCGGTACCAGTAGTGGCTTCTGAGGAATAGAGTACATTAGCCATCGAGGAATTAGATCCTGGAGGACCGTAAAGGAATAGATCAAGATTCTGTGTGTCATCAGTCCAGAGAAGATCCACAGTACACGTTTCAGCATTTGCTGGGATAGTGATAGCGTGCATCATTATTGATGCAGGATGCACTGTATAACCATCCCTTGTGTCGAAATCCCCCACTCTTACATCAGTATCAACAGTAACCCCATCTATTGCCACGTCGAACTCCACAAATCCATCCCTGTTATCATCCCCGTAAGAACCCAGCGCAATATAGTAGTATCCGTCAGTATTTACCGTAATACTATATGATGATGGTTGATTATAATCATAGTCACGTATAATTAGGTTTCCAGCTTCGTCATAAACATATATGTAGGTATCGTCTCCATTGTAATAGAAGTTAGTAAGATCCACAGTATGTGTCCCAGCAGTCCAATACACTCTATATACAGCTAAAAGCGGAATATTTGTAGATCCTCTAAACGATCTCCCATTAGGATTTGTTATACTACCACTAAATGTCACTGTTTCACTCGGTTTGTAGATGTAAGATGTATCGTTTGCCACGCAATTAAAGGTAGAATCGCCTAGTCCATCGTCTTGATCAAATACCCATCCACCAACAAAATAATCCACACCACTATCATCTATTAGCCAAGCGATTTTTTCATTTACAAGAATATACCTATCAAATATTCTATAGCTGAAATCTACCTTAGCCGTATCGTTTTGACGAGTACTGTCATATAATGGCACTCCTTCGACAACGTAGGTGACGAATATTACTCCCTGATAAAGTTCTAGTAATGTATCTCCCGTGCCATAGATGTATCTGTTTTCATATCTAGCGTTATTTGTATCTCCCGTGCCCCAGTATCCTAGATAGGAGAAAGTGGGCTGTCTCGTGGGTCCGAAATGTAACCAATCCGCTCCTATCTTGTTGCCATTAGGTAATGTGATGTTCGCTGCTTTGCCCCCGTTAGTTGCTGGGATTTCTATGCCCCATCCATATATCTTGCTAGTGATTATGTACTTGTCTCCATAAGCCGTGGATTCAGCAGTAATGCTTATTCTCTTTGAATAATTTGGAGGGTCTGTAAAATCTACACTCCAGTAGATCTGGTAAACTTTAGAAGCACCCTTAGCTAGATTGACTAAGAATGTTACAGTAGCCGCTGTTAGGTGTGATGAGTTATAATAGGTCACGTTCCAGATTTGAGACGGTATTTCTTGAAATGAGCTCGCATCAATTACCCTAATA
>QMWS01000184.1 GCA_003661745.1 Thermoprotei archaeon
CCGTTACCTATGTGTAGGTGGGCCATAGCTGAGCCCAGTACGTGGCCAGCGTCATACAGCGTTAACCTAATATCGGCAGTTATGTCAGTGACTTCACCATACCTCAGTGGTATCGTATGCAACAGCATTTTATGCACATCCTTGATATCGAAGGGGAGTGACTTACCCTCCCTCTTAGAGATATCTAGGAGGTCCAGTTGCAGCAGTACCATTAGGTCCCTCGTCGCTTGTGTAGTGTAGACTGGCCCATCATAACCGTACTTGAAGAGGAATGGAACTAAACCACTGTGGTCTAGGTGTGCGTGAGTTACGACAACAGCATCTATTTCCTCCGGCCTAATACCTAGCGCGTCAAGCCTCGGCATAGCCTGCTTATGCAGAGGCGCGCTCGGGTTGAAGCCGAAGTCAAGGAGTACCTTACTTTCGGCTGTCTCAACAAGTATTGCTGACCTGCCTACCTCCTGGAAGCCGCCTAATGCCGTAATACGGACGTACTGGTCCTTGAATAGGGTCTGCCTATGTATTCTCTCACCAATAGCCCTCAGTACCTTCAGGCGCTCATCAGATTCGCTTACTAGGTACCTTAAGGCAGCCTCAAGAATCTTAGACTTTAGTGGGGGCTTCCTGACTATCTTAGGCCTCCACCCAGTTACTTGGAATATCATCCGATAGAGGAGCTTATCGTCCTGGAAGAAGACCTTAGGTTCAGGCGTCTTAATGACTACTTCACCGAGCACCCTATCGAATGTTATGTCGTCCTCATCTATTGCGGCATCCTGCGGCAGCAGGGACAGTATCCTCTTTAAGGCCTCTCTCTCAGGGAGCCTAGAGCTTTCATCAACTCTAACCACTATTCTCTTACGTATCGTCTTAGCTAGAGTCTTTATTATTGATTCATTCTCTATTATGAACTTTACGTTCTTCACATAGATAGCTATTTCAGGTCCTTCGAACTCTACCTTGGTTACTTGTGCCTCATGTGGTATCTTCTTGAATATCTCTTCTCTTATCCTAGCTCTGACCTTATCAACTAGAACAACCATGCTTAACTACTACCTCGGATAACTCATTTCCCTAATACCTTCCTTAGTAACAACAACTACATCTACAGCCTCTCCTGTAAATGCGTCTCGCCTAATAGACGCCCTAACAGCCTTCACCGCGATCTCCACAGCCTTCTCGATGTCCATGTCCTTACTGTACTCCGACTCAATTACGCCTATTGCGATAGGCGAACCTGATCCGGTTACTGCATAGTTTTCTTCCACGTAATCGCCGAACCACTCGATGGCAAATAGCCTAGGAGCCTCATCGTAGCCTGCTAAAAGCAGCTGCACTACGTAGGGGAAGTACTTGCTGCTATTGAGTATTAGTGAGAGATATGAAGCAAGCATTCTTATAGGTATGGGTCTCCCGTTAGCTATCTTATAGTTCCTGGCTTGATACTGGAGTACTGAAGCAAGCATTTGCGCGTCAGCAACTAGGCCTGCCGTAGTCATAACTACGTGGTTATCTATCTTAACTATCTTCTTAACTTTCTTGTGGGCCACGTAGTATCCCGTGCTAGCTCTCTTGTCCGCTGCAACAACCACGCCGTCCTTGACAACTATACCTACTGTTGTTGTACCAGACATAAGTTTCATAATTTAATCACCACGCCCTTACCGTCACTTCAATACGATCCTATGATGTAAGCTTTTATTAGATAATAAGTGTTACTCCTTTTAGGTATTCAGATGGGTAGCATAAGCCCGCACATATTTGACTTGCCGAAGAGGGTTGTGATAGGAGACAATATCTTACATACGTTACCTGACTTAATAAGTGACCTACATTTAGGTAGGCGTGTCTTCATAGTAACTGGCCCTAACATAAGAAAAATTATTGGTGAGTCGCTAGCCAGCTTGCTTAGCGATAAGGGATTTTCTGTTGAATTAAGTACCGTCCACAACACGTACATTGATGAAGTAGAGAGAATTAAGGATGAGGTGACTTCCTTCAAGCCGGCACTGATTATAGGGCTGGGTGGCGGTAAGTCCATAGATACAGCTAAGTATGTCTCGTCCAAGACGGGTATACCTTTCATAAGCATACCAACAGCTGCCTCACACGACGGGATAGCCTCGCCATTCGCTTCAATTAGGGGTATAGGTAAGGTAACATCTGTTAAGGCTTCACCGCCAGTAGCTATTATAGCTGACATAAAGGTGATAGCTAAGGCGCCCCGCAGGCTACTGCTGGCTGGTGCTGGAGATTTAATAGGTAAGCTCACTGCCGTACTAGACTGGAAACTCGCGCATAGGCTGAAAGGCGAGTACTACGGCGATTATGCAGCCTCTCTCTCACTGCTTTCAGCTAAGCACATCTTAAGTTTTAGTAAGATAATTAGCGCTGGCGGATCGAATGCGGTCAGGATAGTTATTGAGGGGTTAATTAGTGCTTCGGTGGCTATGTGCATAGCTGGTTCAACAAGGCCTGCCAGCGGCTCCGAGCATCTATTCAGTCACGCGCTAGACGTAGTTGCTAACTATCCAGCACTTCACGGCGAGCAGGTCGCTGTCGGCACAATAATGATGTCCTACCTCCACGGGCGTAATTGGAGGAAGATAAGGAGGATAGTAAAGAGTTTAGGTTTACCAGCTACTGCGAGGGAGCTCGGAGTAAAGGACGTAGACGTGATAAAGGCGCTAACAATAGCTCACACAATACGGCCTGAGCGATACACTATACTCGGTGA
>QMWS01000185.1 GCA_003661745.1 Thermoprotei archaeon
CCTGTTACACACCTTATTGGAAAAGCGATAGCTGAGTGCAATTTTGAGGAAGCAGTACGGTACATAGTTGGTTACCCATTAAAAACAGAATCTGAGAGGGTTACGGCAGCTCGGGAAGCATTTGAAAGGGGTGAATTAAAGGAATCTCTTAGACTGTTCCCTAGGAAGTTCTGGATAGAGAAGTCCGTAATTCGTAAGCTTATGAGGGGACTCAACCCTAAGGATGCCGTCCTAAGCTTAAGCCGCAAAATTCTTAAACTATACGTTGAGGCATATCAAGCATACCTCTTTAATATTGCGTTAAGTACTGGCTTGCTAGAGTGTGGTTCGGTTGAAGAGTTCAGTAGAAGATGTGGAGTTTTGCCTATGCCGGGTCCGGCTAGTAGCAGTAGGTACATTAGGAACAAATATTGTCATGACCTAGTTATGCAGGTAATTAAATCTAGCTGTACAAGCACCTGCGATATTGATGAGGTAAGGAAGTTATTTAATAAGAGTGTGAGACCTACATATTTTAGAGTGCTTAGGCCCGCATACGAAGTACAGGGAAGTAATGTGTGGCTTAAGTTTGAGTTGCCGAGTGGTTCTTACGCAACTATTCTGCTAAGAGAGATGTTACGAAATAACCTCGTCCTGCCTTAGGGTAAAAGGTAAGTTAGGGAGTTAGCCTCTTTTTGTCTCTCGGGAATAGAGTTACCTCTCTGATATTTCTTGCGCCAGTAAGCATCAAGGCAAACCTACCGAGCCCCATACCCCATCCAGCGTGAGGTGGCATGCCGTAGTCGAACCACTTAAGGAAGTACCTAAAGCTTTCCGGATTAAGTCCTTTCTCTTTAAGCCTCTTGATTAGTAAGTCCTTAACGTGTATTCTCGTGCTTCCTGAAGCTAATTCTAAGAACTTCCAGTTGAGATCGAACGACTCGGTAAATCTTTCATCATCCTTCTTAGGCATCGTGTAGAATGGCTTAGCTTCTGAGGGCCAGTCTATTATGAAGAAGAGCTCCTCCCCAATAATCTTGTGAAACTCCCTTAACTCAGGTGTTCCTATGTCGTCGCCAACCTTAATGTCGAAGCCCGCTTCTTGGAGTATCTTAACTACCTCTGTATACTTAAACCTCTTAAGCGGTAACTTAACCTCAGGTGGCTCGTAGTTTATTATGTTTAGCTCTTTAGTGCATTCTTCTTTTACTGCCTTAACAGCCCGGTAGACTATGTTTTCGAGTATCTCCATAACTGTGTTGTAGTCAGCAAACGCCATCTCTATGTCAATACTTATGAACTCAGCTAAGTGATATGGTGTGTCTGATTCTTCAGCCCTCCAGGCTGGCGCTATCTCGAATACCCGCTCGAATGCGCCAGCCATAAGCTCCTTATAGAGCTGCGGGCTCTGGGCTAAGTATGCCTCCTTACCGAAGTATGCCACAGGGAATAGTGCGGCGCCGCCCTCAGTAGCTGTTGCTATAATCTTAGGTGTGAATATCTCTATGAAGCCTCGCCTGTAGAGCTCCTCCCTAATAGCCCTTAAAGCTACAGATATTATCTTGAAGTAAGCTCTAGATTCTTCTCTGCGTAAATCAAGCACTCTCTCCCTCAGCCTCGTATCTATGTCAGCTGGTACCTTACCACTAACATCGAGAGGTAGAGGTGCCCTAGCTCTGCTGTGCACTATGATTTCCTTAGGTATTATTTCATAACCATTTGGAGCCCTCTTATCCAGCTTCACAATACCTCTCACACTTACTGCTGACTCAGGGGTTAGTTCGTAGAAGAGCTCAGCTAGCTCAGGTTGCTCCTTCTTATTGATTACGACCTGAATATACCCGTCCTTATCTCTTATGATTAGGAATTTCTTGCCACCTAAGTCTCTTTTTAGGTGGATCCACCCGGCTATAATTACCTCCTGTCCGGCCATTGACTCATTTATCTCTGAGGATAAGTGTGTCCGATATTTCATCTAGAAATCACCTTAATCTTCAGTACGTATTTTCACATTCATGCCTGTGACTACAGATAGCACCTGCTCTAAGGCGTATATATTTGAAGGTAAGTATCTGCTATCGCTTCGTGGTATGCGCACTATGTGCTCTACAGTGCCGTCAGGTAGCCATAGTGTATTCACGCCTATTACTCGAGCCGGGTAAAGTAGCTGGCTAGCTATTTCCCTAATGTTCGTGTTTGATTTATTGATCACTCTGACCTTCATTTTTAGCCCGTCGCTTAATGCCCGTCCTAACCTTCCTAGGATCCTGGATGTTATTTGCTCCTTTATCTCTATAACTAAGATCAAGAAGTTATTTACGTTTATAGCCTTGTGGTACACTGCGTTCTTTAGGAACTTAAATTCCGGCCTCTCCTCCAGCTCCAACAGCAATCTCATAACATCTACTTCAAATTTTTCGACATCTCCACTACTAACTAACCTTTCACACCTAGGGCATAGCACACCTGTCTTTACGCATATATGATCTAATGGGATCTTCACTTTCGCTCAACTCGCTAGCGTCACTATCCTATTCGTTAATCCTACTGGAGTACTACCTAAAACTTTTTCGCCTCCATTCTATAAATAGGAAGTAGGATGGGTTTAAAGCACAAGAATTTAAAACCCCGCATGCCCTACCTTCTTAGGTGAGTGCTGATGCCTATCACTGACCCCACGCTACTTAAGATAGTGGAGTCGAGAATACTCAATAAGATGGTATGCAGAAAATGTGGAGCACTAAATCCTCCAGGCGC
>QMWS01000186.1 GCA_003661745.1 Thermoprotei archaeon
ACTGGCTATTCTCACATCTTCTGACGAAGCCCTGCATATCAACAACTACATAGTCTGCTACCCTCTTTAATTCTGCAACCACCTCATCCGACACCTCATTGAAGACTGGGGACACGATAGCTACACTAAACTTAACATTACTGCTTACCCACTTACTAATTAAGTCTCTAATTAAGGGGTCAATAGTCGGTGCTCTCTTAATTAGCCTTAGCTCTCTTAATTCCCCAACCTCCTTAATCTCAAAAACAAATACAGTACCATCTTTAGGAGCATAAACATATTTGTTTACGCAAGTGAGCCTAATTACATTCAGTAGCTCATAGCTATTAGTTATGACTGTCGGCACCGCATCCAAGTACGCGAGAGAGGACGTAATAAAGTATGCTGGCCCACCAATACGTACCTTATTAGATACGATGTCATTAGTAAGCGCTCCAATTACTAGTATGCTTGCTGTACTCATTGCCTATAGTCCCATTAAATCTGGGTAACTGGCGGTTATGTTACTTTAGTTTACTAGCGCATCCTACTTAGAACAGCTTCATATAGCCTCAGCAGTAGCTTCCTCCTATCCTCCATTAGCACTATATCGCTATACCCGTGAGCTACTATGTTATGGCTGAAGGGTGACGGTATTCCTGGAGCTTCAAATACCTTAACTTCTACTACTCCCTCCTCAATCCACTTAAGCACTTTCTCAGCATCGTCAACGTTCATGTAGTCCTCCATAACCTCCCTGTAGGCTTCCTCGAGAATCGGGAAGTTATCTAACTTCTCAGCTATCCTTAATAGGGTCTCAGAATTCACCTGCCTCCTACTAATGCTCGTCTCTACGCCCCTATACCTCCTAAGTATCGCGAATGCTCTTTCAGCACAGTGCCTAAATCTCCTCTTAAGTATCTCACTTCTACGTAGGGCTTGCCTCAGAATTACCCTCAGGTTGCTGCTCCTAACCGTGCTCATTAACTTGGAAATAATGTCCTGATCTACCCTTATGCTTAATGGCAGCGTCAGCATGAAGCCGTTATCTGTCACTGTCACCCTAACCGTATATGACGTCAGCCTACCCAACACATAGGCATAAGCCCTTGAGAGCGCGTCGTTTGCTCTCCTACCGAAGAGTGTGTGGAATATTATGTTCACCGTACGTGACTCGTAGTTTCTCCATACCTCAACTAAGATTAACTTATCTGAGGGAATTAGCCCGTTCGTGAACCTTGCTTGCTCACTAATGTACTCAACGATGTATCTTGCTGAGTGCGGCTCTAGGCCGTACTCCTTAATTAAGGTGCTGACCGCCTCCTCAGCACCCTTCCTCCTAATTAACTCATAGACCTTCCTCCTAAATCTCCCTACCTCTAGGGCTGAGTCGAATGAGAGCGGAAGCATCTCGGAGAACCAGCTAGGTACTGTGGGGCGCTGGTGCTCTACCCTCCTAACAATTACCTTGTACCCGTCAGATCTAACAAACTCGTACGTCCTGCCTCCTAGGACAAAGACGTCTCCTGGCTCTAGGTACTCTACGAACGCCTCCTCTAAGTCCCCTACATACCTGCCATTCTCTAGGAAGACATGCACCTTAGCCTCGTCAGGTATGGCGCCTGAGTTCAGGAAGTATATCATTCTAGCAGATCTTTTTCTTCCGAATGTTCCTTCGAGCTCGTCGAACCATATCTTTGAGTACACATTGACGGACTCTAGATCCTGGCTAAACCTCCCTGCGAGATACCTTAAGACGTTTAAGAACTCACTGAATGATATGTCCTTGTAGTTGTAGGATCTCCTTACGACCCTATAGGCGTCCTCGACCTTCCACTTCTTCTCTAGGGACATCCCGACTACGTGCTGGGCTAGGATGTCGAGTGGCTTCTTGGGTATTCTGACCTTATCTAGCTTCCTCTCCATGGCTAGCTTAGCTAGCACAGTGCATTCTACGAGATCGTCTCTATCGACAACTATTAAGTACCCCTTACTCACATCACGTACGTTATGGCCGGACCTGCCAACCCTCTGTATCAGCCTAGTAACGCTCTTAGGGCTGCTCAGTAGGACTACAGCATCTATGTAGCCTATGTCAATCCCTAGCTCTAGGGATGTCGACGAGACGACAGCTCTTAGCTTACCCTCCTTTAGTTTGTTCTCTACCTCAAGCCTTACATTACGGCTTAAGGAGCTGTGGTGCGCCTCTATTTCATCAGCGTTTACTATTCCGTTCTTCTCGAACATTTTCTTTAGCTTATAGACTACTCTCTCCGTAGCGCTTCTAGTGTTAGTGAATATCAGCGTTGTTCTGTGCTCCTTAACTATTTCCTCGAGGGTTCTGTATATAGCGTTATTTAGCTCATCTGCTGGAGCTCTAATAATATCTACGTTAGGTGCTATCACCCTAACCTCCATGGGCTTAAAGAATCTAGCATCAACTATGACGCAGTCCCTTAAAGTACCGTCGTCCCTGAACCCCACTAAGAATTTCCCGACTTCGTCTAAGGGTGCTATAGTCGCGCTCAGCCCTATCCTCTGTAGGTCCCTATCGGTTAGCTCCTCTAATCTCTCGAGGCTTAAGCTTAAGTGCGCTCCTCTCTTGCTGCTGGCTAGTTCATGTATCTCGTCTACGACAACCCACCTAACAGTCCTTAGCCTCTCCCTGAACTTAGGTGCTGTAAGTGCTATCGAGAGCGATTCTGGTGTAGTTATAAGTATGTGTGG
>QMWS01000187.1 GCA_003661745.1 Thermoprotei archaeon
GAGACCCTAGGCTCGAAGACCTACGTGTTCCATCCAGATGAGATCAAAAAAATTAGGGTGGTTGAGGTTTCGACTAGGGAGCTGTTATACGAGTCGGCTAAGAGGGTTTAGGCGTAGTAGACTTCGAAGAAATCTGTATGGAACGACACCTTGAAGCCAGCCTTGGTCAGGTCGTCCACGCTTATCAGCGGCATGTCGACGAACTTTGAGAAGGCTACCGGCAATACCGTCTCCACTCCCTCGACGATCATCGGGACGTAGCTTACTGGCGCTGGCTCGACTTCCTTGAATACGCTCACTATGTTGACGGTTTGTCCTGTCGGCTCGTGGCTTATCGTGTCCATCAGGTATGATGGGAAGACGCTTATCGAGGCTCCGCTGTCCAGCTCGGCTTCCACTTTTATGAGCCTCCTAGTGCAGGTGGCGCATCTGGCGTGGATAAGCCAGATCGGCAGGATGGCTCTGTCTCCGTGTGTTCCGCCGTATCGGTGTACCCCCAAGGGTTTTCCCTCGGAGGTTTAGGTCGCTATCCTTCTCGGGATCTTCCGCTGGGCGGCGTATTCAGGGCTTGGTGCTACGACTGTTCGAGGGGGGGCTGATACCACGACTTGCTTAGAAGGGGCGGTTTTGACTCCGACTCTTCCCGCGAGCATTCCTCCTACTCTGACGACGATCCTCGTCATTAGGGCGGTCGTTCCGGCTAGGACGCTTATGGTCTTGACCATCGGGTCGGTGCTGTATGAGGCCACCAGCATGGATACCGCGAAGATCCCGATCGTCGCCACGTCTCCGGCGTTGAGAGGCCCTATCGACCACGTAGGATAGTTTCTGTCGAACCATCCTGGCACGCTGTATCCGCAGATGACTCCGAGGGCGCTGGACACCATCGGAACTCCTAGGTCTTCAAGCTTGATGCCAGCTACGGGCGAGTAGAGCGTTAGGGGCATCTACGGCATCACCTCGCTTACGTTCTAGCTAATGCTCCGGCCTTCCTTCTGAGCTTCTCGATCGTCTGCGGGACTCTCTCGTGTCTTAGCCTTCTGGTCTTCTCTCTGGCGGTCTCCTCAGGCGGTAAGATAGCTCCAGCCGCCTCGGTCTGGACGTATGCAGCGATCACTGGTAGTCCTCCGATGAATCCTTTCTCGCCGAAGTGTCTCGACGCTACTTCTGCTAGCCTAGCACACTGGGCTGCTTGTGCTGGTCTTAGGGCGTCAGGGTTGGCGGCCCATGGAGGCGCTCTCCTTCCGTAGATCGGCTTCTTGCTCCATGCTACCGGCTTGAAGACTATTTGGAGGAGCTTTCCTGGATACCACAAGACCATGTTTTACTTCACCTCTCGCCTGTGTATTGGGGGAAAGACATATATAAGGAAATCTAATTCTATTAGACTGAAGAAGCGGAATGCCGAATCAGACGATATACCTTCGCGAGGACACTTATGAGAAGCTGTTGGAGAGGGTTAACGAGCTTAAGAGGAAGGGCAGGAACGTGACAATAGCCAAGCTCATCTCCGAGATAGTCGAGAGGGAGGTTGAAAGATGGCAGGAGCCAAGTCTAAGACGGTAGTCGACGGTCTTGTAGGCAAGTATGAGGAGCTTATCCGAAAGGCCAGCTCGGCTAAGAGCGAGGAGGAGAGGAAGAAGTATCTTGAGGACGCCGAGAAGATCGAGAACCTGATGAACGCGCTCGGTCTCAGCAGGATGGTCAAGGTCGCGAAGTCTACTCTTGAGAAGGAGGGTCTGATAAGGCTTGGCGCTAAGGGGGAGGTCAAGGAGGTTTTGCCCGAGTCGTATGTCAGGGGGGAGGCTTTTAGGAGGGAGGTTAGGAGGGAGCTGACCGAGGTTAAGAGGCTTATAGACGAGGCTCTTCAGATACTGTTTGCCGAGGCTCCCCAGTTCATCCACGCTAACAGGGAGTGGGTTGAAAGGCTTAGGATCGCTCACAGGAAGCTTGGGAAAATCATAGGCGGGAAAACCGTTACGGATCCCAAGGTCGATATGATTGTCAAGATTTTGAGGGGTGGTGTGAGGCGTGCCTAGAACGGTTGAGCCAAGCGAGGAGCTGAAGCGGAGAGCAGAGGAGCTGCTCAGGCAGGGGCTGGACAAATACGACGTGGCCGCTAAGCTGATCAACGAGGGCTGGCCTACGGATGAGGTTCTGATGGTGACGGGAACCAGTCTTAGGAAGGTGACCAAGGTCAGGAGGGAGATGGGGGCTATACCTGCTGGGAGGAGGAAGAAGGAGCCTGGGAAGGCTGAGATGATCGACGTGATAGCCGATAGGATCAGGGAGGACTCGCTGGCGAAGGTGCTCGACATGCTGGCCATAGGCGAGTGGGCTGTCAAGGAGCTTAGTAGCTTGGCTAGGTTCGAGAAGAAGACCGTCCTACAGTACCTGAAGGATGCAGTGGACTTCTACGAGTCTTACAAGCGGTGGATCAACGTTCTTGAGAGGGAGAATGCTTGGTTAAGGTCAAGAATAAGGGCTTATGAAAGGATCATATCGTATCTCCAGCAGGAGCTAAAGCTTAAATCCCTCGAAGAGCTACTTAAGCCGAGGCTGTATGTCGGAGGAATCCTATCGGGAAGAGGAGAAAGAGGCAATTTACGTGTCGCCGACGACAAAGCATTATCTGGAGGAGATCGCGGAGAGGCTGGGTCTGCCTGAGGATAAGGTCATAGAC
>QMWS01000188.1 GCA_003661745.1 Thermoprotei archaeon
CTCGAGATATTTCCGCTATTTTCAAGGCAGGCTAAGGTATACCTAAGGAATATACTGAATTACCTGGAGTCTGCTGAGGGAACTATAATTAACTTCACTCACCTGCACAGGTTGCTTCAAAAGAAGTTTGATGCGTTAAGGAGGGACCTAAAGCTGCATAAGGGAACGCTCGAGAATATTGAGAGGGCGCTGAACTTCATAGCTGGCTCAGAGGAAGTTGATGTGAGTGTAGATAGGCGCGTCATCGGTATGCCCCCAGCTAGAGTTCTCGCAGAGAACTACAGAGGCCCCATAATCCTAGACTTAGACTACGCTTTCTTAAGAGGCGCGCACTTCCTGATAATTAACATGATTGCTTACGAGTTTATGAGGTCTATGTACGTGTGGAAAAAAGTCGGTGAGGGGGCAACTAAACCGGTCGTGCTTATTCTTGATGAGGCACACAGGTTCTTTCCATCAGAGGGAACACTGCCTGAGGAGGTAGAATTACTGGCTGACTTCATAGCTAGAGTAGCTAGGTTGGGGAGGGCTCGTGGCTTAGGTCTGGTATTCTCAACGCACTCACCTAGGGACGTACATAAGATTGTGATTCAGCTAGCTAATACTAAGGTAGTATTTAGGAGTAGGAAGGAATACTTAGAACTCTTAGATGTGCCTAAGGAGTACTACAGGATTATTGAGCTAGCGCCAGATAGGGTAGCACTAATTAGTACACCGACGATAAGGATCGGTTACGCACTATTCCGTACTCCCGAGCCACTACTAGGTCACTTCGACCTCGGTAGGGTAGCTGCTGGGGCTAGCTTAAAGTAGTAGCATCATATGGTGGGATAGAATAAAAATGTCCTTGACTTTAAGTATCTTAGGTGCCTACGGACTTGTGCGGAATCATAGGAATAGTCACTAGCGCTAAGTCAGGGAAGAAGCGTAAGCTAGGTACGCTGATTAAGCTAGCACTAAAGCACCTAGAGTATAGAGGCTATGACTCAGTAGGATTTGCTATAATAACACACGATGGGAAGCTTATTGTTAGGAAGTCTAGAGGGATGATTGATGCGGTATCGGTTAAGCTAGGGTTCGATGAATTCGACGGATATATAGGTATAGGGCATACTAGGTGGGCTACACATGGACCACCGAGCGACATTAATGCGCATCCACATACAGACTGCAGAGGGAGGTTAGCTGTAGTACATAACGGCATCATAGAAAACTACATGGATTTAAAGAACTACTTAATAGAGCGTGGCCATGTATTTAAGTCGGAAACAGACAGTGAAGTAATCCCACATCTAATAGAGGAATTTAAGCTTAGAGGGGCTTCACCTTACGACGCATTTAAGGCAGCTGTTTCAATGCTCAAGGGGGCATACGCGATAGCTGCCATAGACTTAGATTCACCGGATAGAATATTCTTTGCGAGAAGTACTTCGCCTTTAGTTATTGGCTTAGGTAACGGTGAAAACTACGTTGCTAGCGACATTCCAGCATTTCTCGAGTACACGAGGAAGGTGATAGTTCTTAGGGATGGTGAGGTAGGGTATGTAACGGCAGAGAGCGTAGTTATTGAGATGTTAAGGCATCAGAAAGAAAGTGTGCTTGGGGGAGCGATTGACGACTTAACCACAGCGTTACGAAAGTTCACGTCTATGCGTGTGGGCCTGAGCGATAGAATACGCGTAATTGACTGGACACCTGAGATGGCTATGAAGGGTGGATATCCCCACTATATGCTCAAGGAGATTCACGAGCAGCCACAAGCAGTTTTGTCGACTTTAGCTGGGATAGCTGATGAAGTAGAGCGTGTAGCAGCGCGCTTGAAGAACATTGAGAGAATTATTTTAGTTGGTGCCGGCACTTCGTACCACGCATCATATATTGGTGCACTACAACTAAGTAACATAGCAGGTGTGTGGTCCATACCCGTAATTTCTTCTGAAATGAAGTGGTACCTAAGGAGCTTAAGTGAAGGCGATGCCGTAATAGCTGTTAGCCAGTCAGGCGAGACTATAGATACGCTACTAGCTGTTAGAGGGGCTAAGGAGAGAGGTGCGCTAACTATAGCTCTATCTAACGTAGTTGACTCGGCGATACCCAGAGAGTCTGACTTAGCGATCTATACTAGGGCGGGACCTGAGATAGGTGTTGCAGCAACAAAGACGTTTACGACGCAAGTGGCCGCGCTGTCTTATCTAGCAGCTAAACTAGCTTACATTAGGGGCGTCATGAGCAAGGACGAGCTTAATGAGTTTCTGAGCAACCTTAAGAAGTTACCCGACGTTATTGCGGGCGTAATTACGCAGTACGAGGCTAAGGCGAGAACCATAGCTAAGAGCATGGTTAACAAGCAGTCAGCATTCTATCTAGGGCGAGGTTACGGGCTCCCAGTCTCTATGGAAGGAGCCTTAAAGCTTAAGGAGATAGCGTACATTCACGCTGAGGCATATCCGGCTGGCGAATCAAAGCATGGGCCAATAGCGCTTGTTGAGGAAGACTTTCCCGTAGTGTTTACAGCGGTAAGTATCGAGGAGTACGAGTTATTAAAAAGTAACATAGAGGAGATGCGGGCTAGGTATGCGTGGATTATAGCTGTTGTTCCTAGGATCGGCGATATACCCAGGAATGCCCTTAAGCTAGTTAATGAATGTATTGCGCTGCCGCCACTTAAGCCAGCC
>QMWS01000189.1 GCA_003661745.1 Thermoprotei archaeon
ATATTATCGTCATCTAGGAGCAGGTAGTGTCTGTGTCTCTCTTTCTTCTTCTTTCTTCTTTCTTTTTTCTTTCTTCTTTCTTCTTCTTTGCTATTAGAATCATAAAACACAAAAAACCCATAGAAACATAAAAACCAGAAAAGCGGCATTCACGATATATAAGTTTGTGGGGGGTGGAGGGGGGAGAAGTGTAAAAGTGTAAAAATGCTCAAAATAGACAGAATTACAAGGGCGTGAGCCCCTCGGAGAAAATTCTCAAGGGGATATTTTGCATTTTACGCTATTGCCGGGTAATGATGTAAAAATTGTAGCATCTACGGGTCAATAATGTAAATTAAGGCATATAGGATTTAGCTAATTCCTACAATTGAATGGTGCAATTTTTCCACTAACCCGTTATGTTGGTGGAAATTACATCATTAAGGGTTAGGATTCCTTTAAAAGATCGGTTAGAGGCGTCCCCCTAGATTCGGCATGCGTATCGATACGTGCCCGGAATTAAGGGGCGTGGGTCTTCCTCAAGGGGCTCTCTGGGCTCTCGGAAAATCGGCTAGGGGGAGCTGGCCTATTTTCGGGATCGGGGAAAAGAACCCAGAAGCCCAAGCCCCTCAAGAGAGAGAAGCCCAAAAAGAGGCCAAAGGGGAAATGACGTCACACGTGTGCAAGCAGCCTAGGAGACTCTGGAGATTATGGGTTTTGTGGGTTAATGTGTTTTATGTCCCTCTAATGGTGTAAAAAATGCAATATTGCCGGGTAATGGTGAAAAATTATATACAAGTGGGGGTAATTATTTGCCGGATGAAGCGGTTAAATCTCTACCCGTTATCGGAGAATTGGAGGCCTCCAAAGCTTCTAGCTAGAGATAAGCAGCTTAAAGTGCTTCTTGAGAATAGAGAGAGCCAAAGCCCCGAAAACTTTTGGATTCAAGGCAATAGAGGTCTTGGAAAAACCCTAACCGCTACAATATTCAAAGAGATGACTGAGGACACTTTCATAATCACATGCAGTAGCTCCAGCTTTAGAAGGGCTGTTGAAGAATTCGCTTTAAAGAATGATGTTAAGCCCAAGGTTAGAGAAGATCCTTCTACTATAATCCTCAGAGTTATTGAAGAGAAAGCCGAAGGCGATAAGATAACCATATTCTTCGACGATATAGATAGGCTAGCCCTAGGGCCTACTCTAACTAGAGATTTCGGGATTCATATCTGCAATATCTATGATAGGCTGCTAGAGAGGGGCTATACCTTCAGCATTCACCTGATAACCACTAAAGACTTCAAAGATGCTCGAAAATATCTAGATCGCTCTGCTGAGTCTCGGCTCAATCTGAGGCCGCTAATCTTCCCCCCATACTCAGAAGGGGAGATTAAGAAGCTCCTAATGCAGAGGCTAGAATTCATAGATGATTTAGAATGGTCTGAGGAAGCCGTTTCCTACATAGCTGCTAGAGTCGCCAGAGATGCTGAGGGAAGAGAGGGAGACATGAGGCTAGCCCTAGAGATAGCTAGAGCAGCGATAAAAACTTTCGGAAAGCTAACCCTAGAAGCAGCGGAAAAAGCTTGGAAAGACCGAGAGACCGATTATTGGGTTGAGATTCTTAAAGAGATGCCATTCGGCAAAGCCTTACTTCTGGCCTCGATAGTTTGGGAAACCCTCGATAGATATGAAGATGAGATAGAGGAGTTAGAGGAAGGCGAAGAATACTATCCGGTTAGCTGGAGCGAGGTCAAAAAGAGATGGAGATCGAATGCGGAAGCGGTAGGCTTAGGAAACGTTAAAGATCATAGGCTTAGGAAATGGCTGGATAGCCTCAGAGAGAGCGATCTAGTAGAGGCTAGAACTCTGCCTAAGACACACGAATATAACTACACCAACATGAGAGAGCTATACATCACTCTCAAAGCGGATCTAATGAAGCTGTTTTACGCAACCCAAAAGATAGATTGGAGTAAGCGATGGTGAGAGGAAGATGGAGAAGATCGATTATGAGGCCGCTATGGAGATCATACCAGAGCTAGCCGAATACCTACCGAGGAAAACTAGAAGGCGAATCTTCCTAATGCTCTATGAACACTTTGAGAAAAGGGCTAAGAAGCTTAAAGAGTCTGGAGAATCCAAGAGGCCGCCCGTAATAGAGGCCTTAGCGGAAGAGATAGGAGTCAATCCGCTAACGATAACCTACTGGAAAGGGGGAAGATTCGCCCCTACAGGGGTAAGCATTTGGGGTCTCCTAGAGGCGGCCTTGAAGTTTGAACCCGAGAAAACCCTAGAGATCCTGAGAGAAGACCTAGAAAGGCATAGAGAGCTTATCGAAATGCTAATGGGTAAGCCTCAGAATCGGGAGAGAAAGGGCTGGAGAAAGCTCCTAAACTTCAAGAAGCCCTAAAACGGCCTAGAAAGGGGAAATATGCTCAGCGGTAATACCGAGGTATGGATGTCTGAGTAAGCATTTTAAGCAAGGTCATCTGTCCTTTTTTTGAGGTAGGGAGGCATGAGGTTTGAGATTACCGGGTTTCTGCCTCAGGAAACCCGTAAGAAGCTCTTCGAATTGGTCTATGAGGTCTATGAGGCCAGAGCCAGAGATCCTGAGAGGAGGAGCGGGAGAGGTAGGCCGCCGACGAATAAGGCCATAGCCGAGG
>QMWS01000190.1 GCA_003661745.1 Thermoprotei archaeon
CACCTAACAATGAAGAAGGGCGTGCCAGCTCTTGACTTCAGTGAGTTATTAAGGAATGAAGAGCTGAAGACTAGATTAAAGATACCTAAGTTTACTGATATACCGCCGCTAGTACTTGTGAGGAGTGATGGCACAACACTCTATACTACAAGGGATATAGCATACACAATCAAGAAGTTTAAGGAGTTCAATGCTGATAGCGTAATTAACGTCATAGCCGCTGAGCAAACACTCCCACAGGCCCAGCTGAGGTTAGCCCTCTACGTGCTAGGCTACAGGAAGGAAGCAGAGAATCTAGTGCACTACGCATATGAAATGGTGACTCTTCCCAGGACGTCGATGAGTGGGAGGAGAGGTAGGTACGTAACTGTAGATGAGATACTAGACGAGCTGAAGGCAATAGCGAAAAAATTAATGATTGAGAGAGGAGTGGAGCCTAAGGATGATGTCCTACTGAAGATAGCGAGGTCAGCGTTCAAGTACATAATGCTTTCGGCATCACCCTCAAAGCCCATAGTATTTGACGCTTCTAAAGCCATGGACATAAAGGCTAACTCAGCACCGTACTTAATGTATACCTACGCGCGGGCAAATAGCGTTCTGATGAAGTGCAACTATATGATTGACTGGGATGGAATAGATTATGAAGGATGTGAAGAGGACTTGAAAAGAGAATTAATTTGGCTAGTGGGTAAGTTCCCTTATGTAATGAGTTATATAGTAAGGTACTTGAGGCCTGAAGACCTCGCCTCATACCTAAACAAGGTCGCTGACGTATTTAACTCATGGTATGATAAGGAGAGAATACTCGATGATTCCAGCGAAGGTATGAGAAACCTAAAGCTAGCTTTAACATATGGAGTTAGAGCAGTTATGAGAAACGGACTAATGGCTTTAGGACTGGATGTGCTCGATAGAATATGAGGATACAGATTTAAGGCTATGTGAAGTGTGTGAACCTCCAACTTCTATACGTTTATATCCTCATTTAGTGAGTAGTAGTTTTGGGTTATTGGGCATGGGTGAAGGGTATATAGAGCTTAGAGTTGAAACTGCGCGTCAGCGTGATGTAGGAAAAAAGATAGCGCGAATAAGTAGGAGGCATATGCATGCATTAGGGATAAGCTACGGCGATTTCATAGAGGTAGAAGGTCCGAAAGGCTCAGTAATTCTTCAGGTATGGCCTGCCTACAAGGAGGACGAAGCTAAGGATGTAATACGTATTGATGGTTACGCACGCGAGGCTATAGGTGCAGCTGTGGGGGAATACGTTAGGGTTAGGAAAGCTAAGGTTGAGAAGGGAACAAAGGTTGTTCTAGCACCAACAGTGCCATTGAGGTTTGATGAGTCCTTCGTGCAGTATGTTAAGGAGCACCTGCTATATAAGCCAGTCAAGAGGGGCGAGGTAGTATTCGTTTTCTTCCCACTCTTCGGTGAGCCACTTAGATTCGTAGTGGTTTCTACGCAGCCAACGCAGGCAGTGTATATTGATGAAGAGACTGAGGTAATAGTTAGGAGCGAACCCGTAAGAGAGGAAGCATTAGCAAGAGGCGTTCCCCGGGTCACGTGGGAGGACATAGGTGACCTAGAGGAGGTTAAGGAAAGGATAAGAGAGATAGTAGAGTTACCTATGAGGCATCCAGAGCTCTTCAAGCACTTAGGAATAGAGCCACCCAAGGGCATATTACTTCACGGACCTCCAGGCGTCGGTAAGACCTTACTGGCAAAAGCATTAGCTAATGAAATTGGAGCTTACTTCATAGCTATTAACGGCCCTGAAATAATGAGTAAGTTCTATGGTGAGTCAGAGGCTAGGTTAAGGGAGATATTTGAGGAAGCTGAAAAGAATGCGCCAGCTATAATATTCATTGACGAAATAGATGCTATAGCACCAAAAAGAGAGGAGGTAGTCGGTGAAGTAGAGAAGCGTGTTGTCGCGCAGTTACTGACGTTAATGGACGGCCTCAAGGAGAGGGGCAGAATAATCGTCATAGGCGCAACTAACAGGATCGATGCAGTCGATCCAGCTCTTAGGAGGCCCGGTAGATTCGATAGAGAGATAGAGATACCGCCGCCGGATAAGAGAGCTAGGAGGGCGATATTAGAGGTACACACAAGAAATGTACCGCTAGATGAGGACGTTAACCTGGAAGAGATAGCTGAGTTAACACACGGATACACGGGTGCTGACTTAGCAGCTTTAGTTAAGGAGGCAGCTATGGCGGCACTAAGGAGATTCTTGAGGACCGAGAAAGTAGACTTAAATAAGCCGATACCACCGGACATGCTTAAGAAGCTTAAGGTAACTAAGAAAGACTTCCTAGATGCTATGAAGATCGTTCACCCGACACTAATGAGGGAGGTTCTTGTTGAGGTTCCCGAGGTTAGGTGGGAGGATATTGGTGGTTTAGAGGATGTTAAGCAGCAGTTGAGGGAGGCTATCGAGTGGCCCCTAAGGAGCCCGGAGATATTTGAGAAGATGGGGATTAGACCACCTAGAGGCGTGCTTCTATATGGTCCGCCTGGCTGTGGTAAGACGCTGCTTGCTAAGGCAGTAGCTACTGAGTCAGGAGCAAACTTCATAGCAGTAAAAGGGCCAGAAATACTAAGCAAATGGGTAGGAGAATCAGAAAAAGCA
>QMWS01000191.1 GCA_003661745.1 Thermoprotei archaeon
ACCTTTGTCAACTGCAGGAAGCAGATCAATAAATTCACGAGGCAAAGCTACTCGTCTATCCAGCTTTACGTTTCCGCTTTCATCAATTAACTCCCAAATGCAAAAGATGACAACACCAAGAGGCGATATGCTCACACTCGTGACTCCCCTCTTTTTGATTTTTCTTCCCTCTGTTTCCTGTAAAATTTCACAAGGCACTACTACTTCACACCTATTAACCAGCTCTAACAAATTGCACTCAGTCTTTTTGCAAGGAGGTAAATTCTCTTTACTCATCACATAATAACCTTAATGATGAAATTTAAAAACTGATACTAAAATGTCAAGTTCCCCAGGATTTTCACCTGTAGAATTTTTCTATCAACGGACATTGTGGATCAGGAGTCTGGTACCAGTCAAAGTTATAAGCTAACATCCTCTGTGCTGTGCACTTACCTCTACACTTCTCAAAGTATGGGCAATTGACGCACATACCCTTGAACTTGTGCCTTATATCTTCTATTGGTGCACCAACAAAAGACCTTATCTCTTGAACTACTGGACTTGCCACCCAAGACCAGATTAAACCCTTTTCACGAACATTACCTAAAGCCAAATGATCAGGCATCTTTTTCCAAGCTGGGCATGAGTCTACACGTCCATTAGGTTGTATTAGTGGTGCATCAAATCCAGCTCTACACCTTGATATTGGTGCTTCTTCATCAAACAGGAAACTGAAGTTTAGGGGTCTACCTATACGTATTCTCTCCTCTCCATATTTTTTCTGCAATCTGCGTAACATTTTATTAAGCTCATACATCTCTCTTGGTGACAAATATAGCCATGGTTTAAATTGTTCTCCTCTTCCCTGCGGAACAAACCTCAGAAAACTAACTCTGTCAAACTCATATTGCTCAATTAGTTTTTCACACAACAAATCAAAGTGTCTCCAATTGATCTTCATTGGAACTGTCTGTGCTTCAATCCACTTAACTCCATAATTCTTCAATCTTAAAATCGTCTCCTTTTGATACTGCCAAATGTTCTCTCTTCCCATAATTACACTGTTCATGTATGGATCTGGATGCTGAATGTCAACCATTACACGTTCACAATACTCAACAATTTTTTCACACATTCTGTCTGGTAAACTTCTAACACCTCCTCTGTCATTCCAGACAATTCCAGAAGTATATAGCCACTGTCTGTAGGCTAATTTCTTTGCATGCTCAAATATTTTAAATATGTCTCTGCGTATCAATGGCTCTCCACCACTCCAAGAAACTACCTCTGCACCAAGAACCTTCCCTTCTTGAAGAATCTCTACAATTTCTCTAAGTGTCAACTCTCCCTCTAATTTTCCTCCATAAATACACTTTGATGCTGAAGAACACATCAAACAGTATGCTGGACAGTTGTGGGTCACTTCAATAGATATCTCAAATGGTCGAGGATATCTGTACACCTTGTCACCAATTTTAATCTGTCTCCACTCAACCTTTTCAATGTCTATTGATCCAACACCTTTAATCTCCTCATACTCATACTTTTGCACATAACCACCTACTATCACTTCACAAACTAAAAATATAAACTAATCCTACCAATGCAACAACCTGTTCCAATCAAAATCACAGTATCTCTTGAGCAAATATTTCCTCTCAAGTTCTACAATAAATTTCCTAGTTTCTAAGTCAACAGATTTTAGAACTTCCAACTTATCTTCAAACTCACTTGGTGTAACAATACACACATTCTGAATTCGAGGATCCACAAGTTTTTCTATCCCATAAATGTCTCTGTGAATGAACACTACACATCCTCCTAACAATGCCTGTGTAATACGTGATGTAAGAATTCCTCCCTTTTTCATGTACTCTGTTGGAACAAAAACAGTCGCTAATGCAGAATTGTAAAATCTGATCGTCTCTCCCTGCTTTCCCCTAACACCCAAATATTCAATGTATCTCCATGGCTTACTCTTCCACTTTCCTATTATGCATGACCTTATCTTTGGTGAATCATAATACTGCAGAATTAGCTGTGTTCGAAACTTGTCCTTCTCTTTTCCAACATACATAAGGTCATATTTAGGGTTGCTATTTGGCTCCATTCCCATCTCTTCAATGTCACAGTGTGAAACCAGCAACTGGGTAATGTATCTTGTCTTCATAAGTCCCTCCCTAATAAAATGTTCATACTTGTACCTCTTGGTACTGCAGTACTTTATGAAAAATTCCTCATTAAGTGTGTTGTGCAAAATTATCCATCTCTTGTTTCCAAAGAACAGCTTCTCTCTTCCAAGCTCCCAAGTCATTCTAGTTAGATTAATTTTAGACAGACCCATAACGTAACTCTCCTTTACTTCCCTTAAACACTCTCCAAAAGGAAATGGTAAAGCTATATCATGCTGGTAATAAACCACATCTCCTTCGTAATCCTTAAGAGCAAGAAATGTTCTCCGTATGAATGGCATCTCAACGTTGTTTTCCTTAAAACTGAACCTTGTGTTTGTTGGACCACACTCAATTAACAACACATCAAGATCCAATCTGGAAACATTGTACTCATTATATGAATTGATTGGCACATAATTAAGCTGAGCTAAATATCTTTCTCTCTCAGAGGTAATAGAAATTCTCTCCCAAATTCTGTGC
>QMWS01000192.1 GCA_003661745.1 Thermoprotei archaeon
CAGGCAGCTTATCTGGGTTGTCAGGGTAGTTTAAGTAGTGCTTCTTCATAATGTCCATGTACTTAGCGACAGCCCTTAATTTGAGTAGTAGCGATGGTCTCCTCAATCCAGCAAGCAGCCTCATTGCTTTCTCAACAACGCTTAACTCTAGGTCACCCTTTAATGAGACCACATTGAGGTCTTCCTCCTTAATTATCTTCCTGCGCATGCCGTACTCTAAGTCCTCATCGCTTAGCTGCTGCAGGAACATTCTAAATACATCTAGCGCTGCCTGCTTAGCGCCGTATCTCTCCATGTAGCACTTATTGGCTACCCACAGCTTCCTAGCGGTGCAGTCGCCGTCACCTAATGCCTCAATTATCGCTTCGGCTACACAGAAGGCCGAGAGCATTGCTGAGCCCTTACCGCCGCCGTGTATCGGGTTCACGCAGTATGCAGCATCACCTATAACAGCAAAGCCATTCCATACTAGTGAGGGCAGGGGACGGCGCGTAGGAACCGGAGCACCGCCTCCCTCAATTAACTCACTATCCTTAAATACGTCGCGCGATAGCACGTACTTATATAATTGAGTCTTTGGGTGGGGATTCCCTACTCCACCCTGAACGCCAAGCCCTACATTAACGTAGCCCTCCTTTAGTGAGTACGGGAAGAACCACCAGTACCCACCAGGTGCTACCTTATTTGACACGTAGATCCTAAGTATTTCTGGTTCATCAATAGGCTCCCTAAGCTTTCTGACCTCTCTGTAAGCTATGTTAGCATCCTTAGGATCTAACCCCTCACTCACAGGCCACTCGCTGGGGCACTGCCTAGCGAGTACTCTAGCAACACCTGTAGCATCGATGACTATCTTCGACCTTACCTCCTTAACTCCCTCACTGTCTTTAATCACGACGCCGGAAACACGACCGTTATTAATGATAGGCTTTAGCACTTTCACCCTTTCACGGAATTCCACGCCACCCTTGACTGCTTCGCTAATGAATTTCTGGGTATACGCAATCCTATTTATCTCAAATCCATCGCCTAAGACGCGGTACCTCACGTCCTCGTAGGGTGAGTAAACATCTATCCCCCTAACCAGTCCGTCCAACTCCTTACCTTCAGGAGCAGGAACCTTCAGCTCATCTATGTGGTGCTTACCTATAGCGTCACCGCATGCCTTATCTCCAACCCTATCAAATGGCTTGATATCTAGAAGGAGTACTTTGAACCCACTATTGCGTAGGAAGTAAGCAGCTGATGCACCGGCTATTCCGGCACCCGCAATCACTACATCATAGGTTAACTCACTCACTAAGTATCGCCTCATGTGAAGGGTTAGCACTGAATAATTAAATTTTTCAATAATTAAATTTTCCTCAAGTTTCTATAACTTAGGTGGTAATACCTAAGCGGTGGTCGCTATGGCTAATACATGTACATTCATAATAGATCTGCGTGAGGCCAAGAAGCAGCCTGAGGAAATTTGTCAGCTCATTAAAAGTAAGTTTAGCGAGTACTTGAATAAGGGTTACTCGGTCTTTAAGTTCATAGTAATAACTCATGAGGAACTACACGAGTGGTTGGACTGTATCAGGTGCGTCATAGAGTATAATATATCAGCAACGATAACTGTAGATCAGGTTAGGGAGGCTAGTGAGGAGTTAGTGAAGGGGGCTGAAAGGGTGAGTGATTTTCTCACAATTAAGGAATATAGGGAAGGTAAGTAATTGCGGTCCCCGTCGCTCCATCTACATCATCGCTCAGAGGGTGTCGTCAGGTCATCCCATCTTACTACTACTTCATGACTTAATAACTTATTCTCGAGTAATAAAGCGGGGATCTGAAGGAAGTGCTCTGTGAAGTATGTGAGGAGCGCAAGGCAGTCGCCAGATGCGGTATATGCGGTAGGTGGGTTTGTGAGAAGCACCTAGAAGGTAATATGTGCGCTATTTGCAAGGAATTGATGTGTGATGTATGTGGTGTACGGCTATCTGTTAGTAGGTGTCCGCTGTGTGGCAGACTAATTTGTAGAGAATGCTCTGTAGAGCTCCAACCCGGAATTAGGGTGTGTAAGGACTGCTTCAGTAGGCTGAATGAGACTGTGAGCAAGTACCCATCATTAGCTTACTTAACTAGGCTTCTTACAGAGAAAACTTAAATTGGTGTTTCAGAGGGTTTAGCAGGTGGCTAATATGTCATTTGCCGAGGGCAGGGATGTAATAAAGAGCGTGATTAATAGGTATGAAGGTGTCAGAAGAGAAGCTGTCAGAGGGCTGCCTCAGGCAAAGTCGGTGGTATTCAATATTGTTGCCGATATACTGTACAGAATTGAGAGGACGCTGGAGTACCTCAGTGAGCTAGAGAAGGCTATAGGTGCTAGCGGGATAGGCTTTAAGAGGTCATGTGGTAACTTACTTCTAATTAAAGCGGGTGATGCAGTTACGGCACTAAAGCTCAAGCCCATTCAAGCACTTACCTATAGTAGAGAAGGTAGCAGCGTCTCATTATCAAATGATACAGTTAAGGTGACCGTATCGGGCGCATCAGTTAAGTTCGTGTTTAGAGGAAGGGAGATAGAGTTTAATTATACTAACTTAGATGATGCAGTAGCTAAGGTAGATATAATTAAGGCTATAGCTAGGTACG
>QMWS01000193.1 GCA_003661745.1 Thermoprotei archaeon
GAAAACTACAAGAACGTAGTAGATTTCTTCTCATCGATAACTCCTGCGGGATTCATTATTGGTTGGGAGGCCAGGGGTTCATGGAGGGAACATCCCGACAAGATTAAGGAGATAGTCGAGAAGTTCGATGACGTAATCCATATTACAGACCCCTTCAGGAGCGAGCCCGCCACCCTAAAAGGAACTAACTACTTCAGACTTCACGGAATCGGTGGTAAAGAAGTAAACTACAGGTATCAATACACTGACGATGACCTAAGTAAGCTGAGGGACTTTATCGGCAAAGTAAATGGCAGAGAGGTTTATGTTTTGTTTAATAACATCTACATGGCGTCAGACGCTAAGCGATTTAAGGCAGTTCTCACTAAACCCTAACTTCTTTACGACCTCGCGAAGAACCTCTTCCACGAACTGCTTCTTCAGAGCACTCATACGTAAGATCCTCCCCTTATAGACTTCCGCAATCCTGCCTTCCACTTCATGTAGTCTATCATCACTCACTAGGTCTATTTTATTAATGACAACGATAACTTCCTTGCCCTTAAACATCTCCATAACGCTTTTAAGAAGGTTTAATTGCTGGCTAAGCGGGTAGTAAGCACCCTCATAAGGATCGATCAGAAACAACACTAGATCAGCTAAGTACTTGAGGGCCATGACTGCTTTTCTTTCGACAGGATTTAACTTACTTAATGGTCTGTCAAGTATGCCTGGAGTATCAATAACTTGAATTCTTGAAAACCCTATGTGCAAGTGCCCTAATATTATATCCTTAGTTGTGAACGGAAAAGGTGATACCTCAGGCCTGGCTGTTGAAATTAATCTAACAAAGGTTGACTTACCTACTTGAGGCATACCAGCAACCACTATTCTCGGAGCACCTGCCTCTATACAAGGAAGTTTACTGAGTTCTCTGACCGCAGTATTAAGGCGGTCGAAGTCATGCCTCAACCTCCTTAGCACCGACATCACTCTTCCAACAAATTCCCTTGACAGCCTCTTTGCTTCAGCTGAATCAACACTGGACTTAATTTTTAACCGGTACTCTCTCCATAACCTCCTTAAGACAGCCTGCATTCCACGTATCTTACCGACGATATCCCTGTAATCCTCTATACTTGCTAGCTTCAGTACTTCTAGGTGGTAAGGTTTAAGGTCGCTCTCCCTAGGCAGTGTCTTAATTAGTTTTTCTAACTCGCTATTAACTATACTGTAAATCTTATCTACCCTAACTATGGACTTCACCATGCCGCGCTTCTTAACTGACTTAGGCAGCGCGACGGGCTCCCTAAACTTTCTTAAGATTCTTTTCCTGAGTTCCTGAAATTCAGGCACCTTTAATTTCCTCAGTACTTCCTCTAGACACTCCTTCTCGACCATATGACTTCACCATCCTTCTTTATAGCAACAATCCTGTGAATTGGAATCACAGCTTCTCCACCTATAATTAACCTGTCCTTTCTAATGACGACGTCATCACCTAGGTTTATCTCCTTAAGTCCGGAAGGAGAGATTCTATCTACTATTATGACCGCATACCTTCTGAGGCCATCCTTACCCCACTTGATTTTATTCAGTATGCCTGCTATCGTATTGTTCTTCAACAGCAACCCAACCTTAGCTTTCTTGCTGTATTAAACCTTTAAATTCTTTCTAGCGCTTCTCTAGCGGTGGCAAAAGTGGCTTACGAGAAATTGGGGACGGGAGCCACAGCCGTGGGACTAAGGACTGAGGACGCCGTCATTCTAGCTGCTGAAAAACGAGTCTCTTACGGCGGCTTTATAATGAGTAGGGCTGGAAGGAAAGTCTTCCTCATAAAGGACCGTTACGGTGTTGCGTTCGCAGGACTGTTTGCTGACATTCAAACACTGAGGAGATTAATGAATGTCGAGATCCACTCTTATGAAATAGAAAACGGAAGGCCTATTACAGTGAGATCTGCTGCACGCTTACTTTCAGTGATCCTGTACCAGTATAAGCTCATGCCCTTCCTGTCGGAGGTGATCTTCGGGGGAATAGATGATGAAGGCGTTCACCTGTACGTTATGGACTCTCTGGGCTCACTCATAGAGGATGACTACGCAGCAATAGGTACTGGCGCGCCAGTAGCTATAGGTATAATCGAAAGTAGGTACAAGAAGGACATGAAAGTAGAGGAGGCTGAGCAGCTCGTCATAGATTCTGTCAAGGCGGCCATAAGTAGAGACGCTGTATCAGGCGACGGAGTTGATGTTGTAGTAATAACGCATGGGAAGTCATGGGAGAAGAGCATAGCGATAAAATGAGCCATGCTTATGTGCGGGATAGGTCTTGGGGACAAGGACAAGCTACTTTACCGCTGGCAGAGCTACTGCGCTTCAAAAGATCCTAGCTGAAAAAGTAACTCTTAATGAATACTTAAGCAGACTAAGATCTGTTGCGGGCTTAGATCTCGCATATGTAGGCAGAACTGGCATAGCCGTAGCCACACTTCTGAAATACCCCGAATTAATACTTAAAGAATACTCTGTAGTCGTAGGTGAAGTAGATATTCCGTATGTGCCGGGACTTCTAGCTTTCAGGGAGGCTCCTCTAATGTTTAAGGCATATGAGAAATTAGGTGCTGATGCTGACCTGATAATTATCGATGGA
>QMWS01000194.1 GCA_003661745.1 Thermoprotei archaeon
AGTGCCCCGGGCGTAGTGCAGTGTTGCAGCTACTCGCGTGTCGTATTCCCTTATAGCGTATTCCCATACCTTCTCATCACCTTCCTTCCCTATATCAATACCTAACTTCGATGTTATTTCGGTCAAGTCAACTATCTCATCAACTTTCATGAAGGCTACTACGTAAACACCTCTTCCTGAGTTAATGAACGCTCTCCTAGTTTCAGTAAAGTCCTTCCTCTTACTAAAGAAGTTACGTAGGTACTTAGTCAATCCAGCAACAAAGAATATGTAGCTTCCTTTACGCTCCTTAAATTGCTTGGGTATCCCCGCCAGCTACTCTCCAGTAGTCGCTATAGACGCCGATATCTAACCTCGGATCCCAGTGAGCAATTATTTCATTTATGCTGCAACTCGAGCCATTAGGCAGTACGTAGTCATTGGGTAAGTACCTACTTAAGGCACCTTTACAGCACCTACAGGGTACCCTATCGTAGCGGCATAGTGCAGCGACGTCCCTCCTCCTTAATCTACCTATGAACTCAGGTATGGGAAGCAGCTCAAAGCAGTCCTTAAACATCGGAGAATGGAGAATAATACCCTCTGTCGGCGGTCTCAAAGATTACGCGAGGTAGGAGCGAGTAGCCGTGATCATTCACGCACTCCGCCCATCATAATCATGCATTTTAAACAATTAAATAACGTGATAAAAACCGCGGTGAGTTACTCCACTACTTCTCTATGTGCTCCAGAACCGCCTCAGTCATTCTCTTCAATTCCTTAAGTATCATTACTATCTCATCGTCACCGAGTCCGCTGACCTTTATCATTCCTATAGCCTGCTTAACAGCGCGCCTCATGGCTTCATCCTCGCTGAGCCCCCTCCTACGCCAAAATCGCTTTAGTCTTAAGGCCGAAATTATAGCACCCTCAACATACCTGACGGATGACTCCTCATTACGCCATACTAGAATCATCCTAACTACCTCATTAACCTTGAGTCTACTTAGGGAAAAAAGTTATCTTAGCTTAAGTCATCAGCACCTTAATGGCCCTCTCCTTTCTACCGATGGCCTATTAGGTATTACACATATGAACTTCAGTGCCTTATCTCCCGTATTTACGTACTCGTGCTCAACATTTGGTGGCACATAAATGAATGTTCCCTCGCTAATAACATACCACTTACTGCCAATTCTTATTTTGCCTTCACCCTCGAGAACGAATATCTCGTGCTCCCACGGGTGATGGTGAGCAGCTATGCTCCCGCCTACTTCAACTTCAAATAACCTCATTGAGAACGTAGGTGCTCCGTCCTTCTCGTTGATCAGCCAGCGTATGTACGTCTTCCTAGCAGCACTCGGAGGAACCAAAGAAGCCTTAACCTCTGTGTAGTAACCTATTTTCTCACCGCATGGGCCTGTGCTAATTTTTAGTCACCTTAATTCATTAGCATCTGGGAGTAATAAAAGCGCTAGTATGTGTAATTCTTCAGCTAGCATATCCTTAAAATTACTTTGTTGTATTTTAGAGTGGTGAGGTAGGTGAGGGAGGTTAGAGAAGACATAATAACTAAGTATATAGTAATGAAGAGCGCTGAAGACTGGGTTAATTTCAGTAATGTGGATGTAGTCATAGTTGGCGCAGGTCCCTCAGGCATGACTGCAGCTAAGTACCTTGCTGAAAGAGGCTTTAAGGTACTGGTAGTGGAGCGTAGGCTGAGTATAGGTGGAGGCATCGGCGGTGGCGGCAACTTATTCCACAAGGTACTGGTTGAGGCGCCAGCTCATGAAGTCCTCAATGACTTTAACATAAGGTATGAGGAGGTGGAGGAGGGCCTCTACGTAGTCGATACAGCCGAGCTTGAAGTTAAGCTAGCTGCTGGAGCCATAGATGCTGGAGCGAAGTTCCTGCTAGGTGCTACAGTCGAGGACGTAGTATTTAGTGAGAACCCACTCAGGGTTTGCGGCGTAGCGCTACTCTGGACAGCCATACCCTTAAGTGGGCTTCACGTGGACCCGGTCTTTATTAGGTCTAGAGCGGTCGTTGACGCAACTGGGCATGATGCCGAGGTACTCTCGGTTGTAGCTAAGAAGCTCCCTGAGCTAAGGGTGGTACTGCGGGGCGAGAAGTCAGCTGAGGCATCAGTAGGTGAGAGGTTAATTGTTGAGAAGACAGGTAGGGTAGCACCAGGACTCTATGCTATAGGTATGGCAGTCGCAAAGCTGTATGGGATCCCACGCATGGGCCCCATATTTGGCGGCATGCTGCTCTCAGGCAAGAAGGTAGCTGAGATAATAGCTAAAGACTTAGGCAAGTAATTTTTCTCCTCATCCTTACCAGCAGTTGCTTTAGCGTGCTTCGTAAGGCAGGAAGAAATATTTGGCTTTTTCTGAAAGTACTACGGTGAGTAGTAGTGTATGACGCAATAGTATTAGGCGGCGGTCCTGCAGGATATGTAGCAGCCTTAAGGCTGATTAGGGAGGGGCTTAAGGTAGCTGTTATCGAGAGGAAGTACCTAGGCGGTGAGTGCACTAACTGGGGCTGCATACCCTCTAAGGCATTAATCGAGGCTTCACATGCGTCATACCTACCTAAGGTGAGTAAGGTAGCAGGCATTAATCTAGAGTTGAAGTCTGTTGACTCGCGC
>QMWS01000195.1 GCA_003661745.1 Thermoprotei archaeon
AGACTAAACTATGAAACAAAATACACGGTTAGAGATGCGGCACGGGAAATATATCAAGCCCTAAAAGAAGGAAAAGTGAAGGATGACCTAAGAACAATAACAGTTAAGTGGTACAAACACCTGCTTGATACCTATAAGCTTATAAAAGATGTTGAACTTGATGGAAAATTGCTCTAAAACTTAAAAATTATGACTTAACGACCGAGGAGAATAGAACCACTTTACGTAAGTTAAGAAGTTCTGTAGATCGAGATTGTGTATAAACTCTATGTATGAGGTGTTTTTGTGTGGGCTCTGTGTGTCTAGAAGATTTATATAAGCGAATAGAGTTTATCTCTGATGATGAAATACCATATGTGGATAATGAGTATGAACATATTCAAGGTAGGAGGATCAGGTTTTACGTCAAAAAGAAATTAGCTAGGTTAGTTAAAGAAGATTATGCTCCGTTGAACGAAATTTTATTGAATGCTAAGAAAATTAAAATTGTTGGTGTTTTTGATAAACATCTTTTGGATCTTGATTTTCTTCAACGCGAATTCGGTTTAAAAAAGTTAGAGCCTCTTCCTCCGTGCGAAAAGAGAAGAGAAAGTGATCTCTATATTGGAAAGATGGAAGGGCCGAGAATTTATAGAATCGATGATAAAGAATATATAGTAGCTGTTTTTCCAGGACGCGAATATTTGATTCATATTGCCAGCCTAATAAAGACCTATTTGGCTTTAGAAAGAAAATTGCAGTCTGTGAAGCTTGAGGTTATTAGGTATCCCATTGCGGAGAAAAAGGTTTATTATTGGACTGGAATCTCGGATTTATGGAAATCTATTAGAATCAGTCTTCATGAATGGGGTATTAATCGCTATGTATTATTACTAGGGCACTATGTATTTTTAGAGCGTCTATTGGATTTCCTTGAGTTGGATGCTACGTATATATACTCTGATGCAGAGTTTGAAAATCGTCTTTCTCAATTTGACATTTTCATTGATTATAGAAACGCTTATACAATAATCTTTTTTCAGTTTAGATATTATTATTGGGGGAACATTATCGGTAATCTAGCTAGAGGCTTCTATAGTAATGGTGTAAAATATATTATTCACATTGCAAATGCGGGAAGTATTAGGAATCCGAATGATATTGTATTGCCATTTAAAACTGTTGTTGATTTGGAATTTGGGTATTCTGCTCCAGAAGTATTTGATTTTATTTATGAGTTGCCAACATTAATGAAACCTAATAGACTTTTTTGGGGCATCCATATCCCTTTAATTTATGCGTATCTGGATGGTGACAGACTACGTATCTCTACTACGTTGAATTCTATAGTGACTATACTATCTCGTGAGGGGCTAATTCCGCCTATATCAAGTTTGCATCTCTGTGTTAGAACGCCTATAGAAGAGCTATACAATCCATTTGTTATGTTAGCTACCTATATTGGTGCGACTAGTGTTGATACAGAAGCGTTTCACATAGCAGAAGCTGCAAATCGCTTAGGGGGAGATTTTGGTAGCATATATATTGCTTCAGACTACGTCAGAAAACATCACGCTGATGTGAATATAACTCTCGCAAATATGAGTCGAGAAGCAAAACATAGAATATATCACTTGCTTTTTCATGAAATAGCCAAGAATTTTTTTGTTCCATACATTCAAACAATCTTTAGATAATGTTTGGTACTTCTGAAAAATAGATTATAGTTCCTCCAATTCATTTATAAAATCATTAAAAGCTTTTCTGAGTTGTTCTCTGTATTCATCTATGCTTAGCTTATAGAACCTAATCGGATTAGATTTTATGACTCTAACGTTCAGTGGGGGCCTATTTTTTCGACCTTTTTCCTTAGTCTTCATTGTTTTTGAAATTTTTCTTTGTACAGGCATCTAAATCGCCATAATATCATTAGATATCAATCATATAAATTTATTAATATCCTATTTATTTATAAATGGCGTCTTAATAATGCAAAAGATATTCAGTAGAGTACACTGTTATACTCAGAATGAATTAAAAAGAACAGATCACAGCATTTTTTGTTAACTCGGTTTGGCTTCGTTTTGTCTAAAAGAGGGGTCTTTAACATGTGAATATCTCTGCTATTCTTTAGTGTGTTATGGTGTTTTTCTATGGAGGTATCTGTTATTATTCCGACGCTTAATGAGGAGATAAGTATAGCTAATGTTCTTTCGAGAATACCCAGGGCTGTCTGGGAGCATGGCGAGGTTATTATCGCGGATAGTTCTACAGATAGAACACCAATAATTGCGAGGAGGTTCGGTGCTAAGGTAATAAGGGTTCCGAGACGTGGGAAAGGCTATGCCATGAGGATTGGTGCTCAATATGCGACCATGGACAAACTTATCTTTATGGATGGTGATGGTCAGGATCCCCCAGAATATATACCGCTGATAGTTAAGGCCCTAGACCACTTCGATGTTGTGCTCTGTGCACGCCACCCGGGACACCCCGCAGGAGACTTCATTCAAAGACTAATCTCCTATGTCTCGATGAATCTTATGAGAATATTCTTTAGCCGCACACATTTCTACACTAGAGGAGACCCACTACCAGGTTTCAGAGGGATACATAGGGACATCTGGGAGAAGATGAATCTC
>QMWS01000196.1 GCA_003661745.1 Thermoprotei archaeon
CAAGTAGACGGGATGCAAAAACTACTCCTTGTCCTCCTCGGCCTAACCAGCTAATCTCAATCATTAATATTCACCCAAAAAAGTTAAGGGTAAACTCGATTAAAAACACTATGATAATTATCTAAAGTGAGGGTTAATTAATATCTTAGCTCCCGCCAAGAATTAGAAGAGATAAAAATTCATTTCTCCCTTCAGAAGAGAGTAATCTAAATATTTTATCTCCTCTAACTGAGGGATGCTCTCTTTGAAAGTGAGGGTAATCTTATAATTGTCACTCTCTAATATTTTTTGTAGTTAGATTTTGTTGATGTATTCGTGGCGTCCAATTTCCTGTTCTTGTTGGTTGTTTTTAAGTTTCGTTGAGGTTATTATTCATGGGTTGCTATTGGCATTACCCCATAAAGCCCCAAATCCAGGATCATTTTCCATTAGACACATTCGGGGGGGAGGAATGAAGGGAAGGATCGTGGTTCCGTGTAGTTGTTCGAAACATACCTACCCAATATACGTAGTGGACATTGAGAGCAAAGAAGTTGTACATACAGTGAGAGTAGGGGGAGCAAAGTGGGTTAGAAGTCTTGGAGTAAGCTTAGAAACGAAGTATGGAGACTTTGCTGCGTCGTTAGATAGGCGGTACCTACTCATAACGCCTAGGAGACCAGTAGCGGTAATAATGGATCTAAAAAGTGGCAGAACCGTATTTGAGCCGTACATTAGAGCATTTTTTTATTTGCTAAGGGACCCTACAAAGCTGAGATTTTTCTGGAGGATTGGAGAATCAGCGAAACTAATGAAGAATAAACTGGTGTGGGATAAGCGGATGCGAGAGCGTCTACTGATGGAGGGCGGCGGTGGTGGTTTCTTGGATAGTAGGAAGGTGCTCGTGGGGATGTCTAGGGAGGCTAGGATATACGATCTAGAGACCGGCGATGCGTTAGCGTTCGAGGTTCCTCAAGATATCATTCGGAGGATAATAAAGAAGTATGATTTGGATCTTGAAATTTCTGCATACTTGACAAGAAATACCTCAGAAAGTAGTGGGGGTAGAAATGTGATGAGTATTCCATTTATTTCTCTCTCGGGAAAGGTGAATAGAGTTCGGTTGTGTCCAAAAGATTCATGGAGATTTGTGCGTTTGGAGTCCTGGTTATCGTTTGGTAGGTGGGTTTATCATATAGGGGTTTTTGATTTTCGGGAGAGGGAGTACGTGTGGGGTGTATTTCTTGATAGTTTGGCTAGGAGGGTCATAGATGAGTATAGATCAGATATTGAGAGTGTGCTTGGGGCGGATAGGATAGTTGTGGAGCCAGAGCGGTATAAAGAGGATATGCCTGATTGGTGGGAGGAAATAGAGGATTTGAGCTTAATAGTTCCTAGGCTAAAAGTGTTTGGGGGTAGATCGGGCTGTGTATATAAGGAAACAAAAGCGGAGTGTAGGGGGTTTGATGTGGATCCCGAGGGGAGGTTTGTGGTTGTAGCGTACACAATAATGGGCTGTGCGGAGAAAGATGGAAAGAGAGAAGACTTTGAGATCCCAATGGTTGTATGGCTGGATATAAATAGTGGTAAGTTACTTGGGGTATGGCTTTGTGACGAGCCAGAGTTTGGTCTCATAGATGATATCCAGATGCTACCAGGTGGGTATACAGTAGTTCTCATGAGCAGAAGAATTTATGTGTTATCTCCATCATTCAAACTTCACAAAATATTTGATTCCGCGTTATCAGAGAATAATCCTCACAAAGTATTTCGAAGTATGATAAATTGTGAGCATTTTTTTGCTATTGGATCTCCTACTGTTTCTCCTGACCTAAAATATATAGCATATACATTTACCAGAGGCACTAGTGATTTGCACAAAGAAGGGCTTATTCCTCATTGGAGCCCTAGTGTGTTCTATGACGAGAAGTTCAACTATTGTTCTATTCCAGAAAAAATTAGGAAAGAGTTGAGAACGATGTATGTGATTGTTTATGATGATGAGTGGGAAATAGCAACGTGGACAAAAATATATGATAAGGAGGAAAGGATCTTAAAGCGTGTGGGTGCAGAGATATTTTGGTTCTAATGCCAAAAAGAGAAAAACTAGAGGGGGATAACTACTGAGAGGAGTTTCATAAATGCGTATTGACCAATAGCGCTTCCAATTAAGTAGAATATCCAACCAAATCCGTTGCAACCGCAGGCGATTATCATTCCTATGCCGAAGAAAATGACTTTTACTATGGCTCCAACTATGGATGCCCAGGGCTCTGGTAAATCGCAACTGATGATGTAGTCGGTGAATTCTGAGCTACCAGGGATTATTATTCTCAATGGATTATTAACGCCTATGAGTGCTCCGAACATGCCGAGGAGGAAGGGCAAAAGGAATAACTCTAAGAGATCCTTCCAATCGTTTTCGGTATTTTTATGCATTTTGTTGTTCTTTTGTGCTCTTCTTTTTGCTAATCTTTCGCAGCCATCTCCAAGGTCGTCGAGCTCATCGTAGGTCCACGCGACAGTAATTTTGCATTTGTCTAGGTGAGTTCTATAGACCAGTTACAAGCAAACTAGCGCTGGCGGTGGCTTACTAGAAACGGCACTAAAATGAAGCCCCACACAAGAATAGAAAGACA
>QMWS01000197.1 GCA_003661745.1 Thermoprotei archaeon
AAAGGAGGGCACCCACTAGTAATAGGTAGGGATCTACTCGGTGACGTGCTGAGCATAAGTGAGGAAACTCGAGGACTTAAGGGCTTCTTAAGAAACGCACGTGAGTACATTAGGTACGTAGAGACGGATGATGTCGGTGTCGTTGCTGATGTAGATACTCCTGAGGATTTAGAGAAGAATAAACACTTACTAACTAGGGACTCCTCTTGAGGAAATAGCTGAGCCGTGAACATTATTTCTTTTTATACAATATTGTATAGATTTGGTTTTTAATTACGTGAGGCAAAAATTAATACAGGAGAGATTTGTGTCACGGCACGACGTAATTGAAATAAGATTTCATGGTAGAGGAGGTCAGGGCGCTGTAACAGCCGCTAACATACTGGTTGCTGCTGCCTGGAGATCAGGTCTATGGGGTCAAGCGTTTCCATTCTTCGGTGCTGAGAGAAGAGGAGCGCCGGTAATGGCATTTGCGAGATTAAGCAAGAAGAGGGTTATGGTCCACTCAATGATAAGGCACCCAGACATAGTCGTTGTACTCGATCCCAAGCTCCCCGAGCTAGTGAACGTTCTCGACGGACTTAAGCCAGGCGGCAAGGTAGTCATTAACTCACCAGCACCACCAAAGCTAAAAAAGGACAGCTATGGCATCTACTACGTGGACGCTACTAAGATAGCATTAGAATTAGGTCTCGTACTCGCTGGTTGGCCCCTCGTCAATACCCCTATGTTAGGAGCCCTAGCTAAGGTCGTAGGCCTGCCAATCGAGAACGTTAAGGAAGCCATAATTGACTACATTGGTAAGAAAGGGGGAGAACTAAACGCGAAAGCAGCTGAGAGAGCATATAATGAGGTGAAGGCTTATGAGTGAAGGCACGCATATCCTACCCCTAGCTAAGCCTAAGGAAGGCCTCTCAAAAACAGGTACTTGGAGAGTTAGGAAGCCTGTAATAAATCACTCGAAGTGTGTTAAGTGCATGATGTGCTGGCTGTATTGTCCTGAGTCAGCTATAGATATTGTCGACACCTCAGAGAAGTTTGTTGAAATAAACTACGAGTACTGCAAGGGCTGTGGCGTGTGTACTAGGGTGTGTCCCGTTAAGGCTATTTCAATGGTTCCTGAAGGGTGATGCACGTGGTGATAAAGCCTCTCACAGGTAATTACGCAGTTGCCTGGGCCGTGAAGTTAGCTAGGGTTAGAGTAGTTTCAGCGTACCCCATCACGCCACAGACAACAATCGTCGAGAAAATCTCTGAGTTTGTTGAGAAGGGCGAAATGGATGCTAAGATGATTAGGGTCGAGTCAGAGCACTCCGCTCTCGCTGCTGTATATGGTGCTGCATCAGGCGGTGTTAGGGCGTTTACTGCTACATCATCACACGGTCTAATGTACATGAGTGAGATGCTGTGGTGGGTTGCTGGCGCTAGGGTACCGCTAGTTATGGCTATAGTGACAAGGACTATGGGGCCACCTTGGAATATATGGACCGATCACTCTGATTTCCTGTCGCAGAGAGATACCGGCTGGCTAATGATGTTTGCTGAGCATAATCAGGAGGTCCTTGATTCAATAATTCAGTTGTTTAGGATTACTGAAGATCCGCGGGTATTCCTACCAGGGATGGTTGCACTTGATGCCTTCATACTAAGCCACACAACAGAGCCCGTCAACATTCCCGATCAGTCACTAGTCGACTCATTCTTACCGGAGAGGAGGCAGCCCTACGTATTCAGGGCTGGAGAACCGATCACAATGGGTAACATACCCTCTAATCTAGAGGAGCAGATGAGGATGAGATGGGATATACACGAGTCGCTAGAGGCAGCAAAGAAAGTCATAGCTGAGGTTGACCAGGAGTGGAGTAAGTTAACTGGCAGATCGTATGGAGGCTTAATAGACTGCTATAAGTGCTCAGACGCAAAGTACTTCATAGTTGGTGCTGGCGCGTGGGTCGGTGACATGAGAGAAGCTACTGATTTGCTGAGAAGTGAGGGCTACAAGGTAGGGTTAGTTAAGATAAGGTATGTAAGGCCATTCCCAAGCGAGGAACTAGCTAGCGTTCTTAAGAATGCCAAAGGTGTCATCGTGTTTGATAGAGCTGTATCGCCAGGATCGGCAGGTCCCATGTACTTAGATGTAGCAACACACTTAGCAGCACAGAGTGTGAGAGTGCCTATCAAGAACGTGCTTGCTGGTCTAGCAGGAGTTGATGTGACCTACGAGGACATTGCCGGAATTGTTAAGTCGTTTGTAAATGAACTTGAATCTAAGGGAACCATTTCTAAGTATATCGAGTGGTACTTTGGGTGATCGCGGTGGCGCCCGTAAGTATTAAAGAACTCCCCAGAAAGAAGTACGTACTGCCTGGAAACCCCTCGTGCCCAGGCTGCCCTGAGACACTGGGACTGCGGTACGTGGGCATGGCATTAGGAGACAAGGTAATCTTAGTAGTTCCTGCAGGATGTACGGCGGTTATTGAGGGTCTTGCGCCCGGTTGCAGCATGTCATTCCCTGTCATTAACGTACCGTTCGCGTCTGCTGATGCTGTAGCAGCAGGCATAGCCGCAGCTAAAGAGGTCTTAGGTGAGGACGCTGTTGTCGTTGTGTGG
>QMWS01000198.1 GCA_003661745.1 Thermoprotei archaeon
CATTATTAATAGCGTTGAGAAAGAGGTTAGAAGCTTCAGGAATAAACGCAAGAAGATTATAGACTACGTTGTATCTAACAATGTAAGGACTAATGTTTTCAGAATTGTTCATGCGGTTGAGGCCCTACTATCTATACCTAACATGAAGTACGCTCTTAAAACTATTGAAAAAGAAAAGCACGCGTTTATACTAGAGAACAACGAGTACGGTGTAGAACTTCTACTGAATCCTGAGTTTCCATGGAGGTATGTATGGAAGATCCTGCTAACAGCTACTTTTCCGAGCAAGAAGCTACTATCGTCAAGACTGCTTTCACCAAGATCGAAAACTGTACTAAGTAGAGTTAGATACTACACAAGATCTTACAAGAACGTCTTCACATCTTCGGTTCAGGTATTCGATAAAACAGAGTACTCGTTCCTAAACAGAAATAAGGAGATTGCTGTCAAGGTGCCTAAGGTTCTAGACACGATAAGACAAGTAGCGAATTTCTATAGAAATGCATTTGGTATAGATCCTAGAGGAATTCTTGTCTGGTTTGGTAACTCTACCCAGTATAGGAACTTCTTTAATGTACTTAGAGGGAAACTTAAGATACGGGTTGGTAGAAAGTACACAGTTCTGAAAATACAAGGTATAAAGTGTTTCTTCAGTTTCGTCGGTAGTGAGATATCGCGCGGCATTGACTTCAGAGAATACGACATCTCCATAGTCTTAGGACCTCTACTGCGACCACCGCGGAACATCGGGTTCCTAGATGTAATAGACGTCGGAAGAGCCATTGCAGAAGCCGTTCAGAGTGCCATGAGAATAGTTAGATCACCAAGACCTAGTGTGCCTAAGCTCATCGTTATAGAGGAATCTATGCTCACTCCTTTCTACCAAGAGTTCTACCCTTCATGGTTCGTAGAATTGCTCAACACTAAGTATCTTGAACTACGGTCTCAGGAGAACCCAATGGTTATTGCCCGATTGTAACCACTTCTTCAGACTCCTTGAGAAGCACCTAGTTTTCACCAATAAATTCCTGTATATAAATATGATATAAATAGTTAGTACACTATAGTGTCTCTTCTAAGACTTTTGCCATGTACTCTAAGGTATAACAAAAATAAAGAAAACCACTTACTTGTTATATCCTCTATATAGGGTTTTATTGGTGAAAATCCCATATTTCCCAAGGAGTGTCTTCATTAATGCTTCAATGATTCGTCAGCAAGTTTATCCACGTATTTTGTGAAGGGACTAGATATTTTACAGGCTCAGTCACCTTGCTTATGTAGCTACACTAGGAGCTTTAGGTTGGATGGAAACCTTCTAGTAAGGGCTCTGTTATAGTGATGTGAAACACTCTCTCCGCTCTCTGATAATAGCTTAAGTTCTGAGCGTAACTGCCTTAATGTGTCTACTAGGTTAGTGGGTCTAGGCTTAGTATTTAATAGGGATATGACTTCACCAACACGCTTATGTATCTTCTTGATTTCCTCCCCTAGGTCTTTCTCACCTAAAATCATAGTTGCTCTTTCCAGTATACTTAACGCTTCTCGAAGGGAGGGAATCACAGCTGAATATACTTCTGCATACTTCCCCACGCCTAGGAGCATTATCTGTTCTATAAGGATTCTTAATAAGCTTCTCAATAATGTCCCATTTAACCGTATTACCGCTAAGTGCGTCGTCTAAGCCTCTAACTACGAGTTTAAGTACTATAATTGCTGCTGCTATATGGTGATAAAGATGAACACTGAATTAATTATAATCAGTATAACGAAGATTATGTTAATAATAAAGAGTATCTTCACTTCACGATCCTCAAAAGAGATGATTTCCCCTTTCACTATCTCATCCTCCTTTGTTTTACCAACTAAACTATTTCTTGAATAAACCTAGTTCCATAAGCTTCTCTATAATGCAACCAGGTTTTCTTATTACATCTATTACTTTGCCAAAACTTATGCTATCTAATTTTGTTAGTAGCTTATGAAACTTATCGACTACAGGCATTGAAATAACCTTATTTACGTCTCCAAACATGATCTTAGCTGGTATATAATAGCATAGTGCTTCAATTAGCGAGTGTGTACCAGGTAAGTATGTATTAAAGAGAATTTTCGAGGCCTTAAGATCTAGCTCAGCAATCCTCAGCAGAGCTAGTGCCAATTCTTCCTTGGACGTAGTTATTCGCATTCCTTAGGTATCTAATCCATGGACCGAATCATACCTTGAAGTGTTATCTGGGGATCACATGCACTGTGTCTGCATAAGCTTACAAAGCGCTACCTCCACTATTCTTGACGGTTGGAGTTGCTTGAGCGGGGTTATTCGCCTAGCGAGATCGTTAGGATGGGCTATCCTAAGAGTACGGTGTACTACGTCTATCGCAGGTTCAGATTGAGGAAAGGACCACAACGTACAGTGTACGTAGCATATGATACTGGTAGGTTTGAACAATTAATGCGGTTGCAACAGCTCCTGGAATCCTTAGGCTACTCTGTCAGGATCGGTCCTTGGGAAAGTATTATGGACATCAGAAGCATGTTGAGGGATGTTGATGCGGTTGTAGGGATCGCGGA
>QMWS01000199.1 GCA_003661745.1 Thermoprotei archaeon
ATTTGGTTGATTCAGTGCGCTGACCTATCTTGCGGTATGGGCAATCTCTCCAGTGAGTTTCGCATAGGGGGACTTCATAGCGCGTTAAATACCTACCAAGCACCTTGCATGCAGCTAGGTAGCAGCCGCTTTCATGCTTTTCTACAACGAAGAAATTACACTCGGACCTAGGTACGCTACTAATCGAGTGTATGAGGAGGAGTGGCTTACCAAAGAATCCAGGACGATAAGGTCTTATTGTATCTCCTGGCTCTCGATAATATCTGCATGTCCGGTAAGCATTCTCGTCACCTAGACATCTCGCAGGTATTACTGGCTCATTAGAAGGAGACTCAAGCGCAGGTGAGGTGCACATACCCTCACGGTACCATGGGCAAGGCATGAGGTTGGTCCACCACTAAGATAGTGGGTATTTATAAGCTTATAAGCTGTAAATACTAAAACCAACGGGGTTCCTAAATGGAGGAATTAGGGAACGATAGGAATGACCCAATGAAGAGGTTAGGACTAAAGGTTGTTTACGAAGACTCTGAAGTCGTTGTTGTTAGAGCGCCCACAGAAGACCAACTGATCAAGATCATAACAGACCTATTAAGGGATAAGCCAATGACTGTTAAGGAACTCCACTCAATACTCTCAGGCCTAGCTAGCGAGGATAAGATAAGAAGAGCACTCACTAGACTAGTTAATGATGGAAGGGCTATAGTATCGCACGACGGTAGGTTCTCAATAGTTGGCCTAGAGTAACTGCTTTCAGGGGGATCATCAATTTGGGGACGCCAGAGACGATTTTTCTGACTAATTCTCGGCTAATTTAGGAAAATATTAATATTTAGTATTGTAATTACCTAATAGTGTAGTGGAAGTGTAGAGCTTAGACTTAATTGAAGTTTATATATCGGAGGTGGGAAAATGGGTGCGAAAATAAGTGAGGATGAGTTAAACAGTGTCTTAACGGCTACGCTACCTAAGCAGGAGAAGAAGGATCCCAAGAGGAGATGGGTAGAGCGAATGATAAAGTCGGCTAAGCTATACCACAAGATATGTCCATACTACGATAAGAAAACAACTAATTGCTTCATAAAGCAGTTATACATGTACAAGAGATCCAAGTGCGATAGAGATGGAAGATTCGAAGGTTGTCCAGTATTTGTGGAGTTCTTAGAGAAGACATACGATAAACTAAAGAGCGAAGGAACTCCTCTGCCTATGGACTTTAGGGATCTTCCGATGGTATTTTAACCTAAAGTACAGAATTTTCTAGTATGTGTGCAGAAAACATGTCTATAAACATAACTGCACACTAACCACACTGTTATTAATTTTTAATAACGAGGTATCTCTCCTATTATGAGGTAGTCTCAATGGTCGACCCGTACAGCAAGCTTATTGAAGATATAGTGACGCATATTGTAGAGAGCGTCAGCGAGTCATGCAAGTGTGCGTTAGCGGCTCAGGACGTGATAGAGGTGATTGAGGAGCCGCCTAGGAGGGAATTTGGAGATATAGCTGTCCCTGTTCCTAGGTTACTCAGAAAGTGTAGGGTTGACTTCAAAGAATTGATTAGCTGCGTTAAGGAAGGGGCCGAAAGAAGCAGGTACGCGAGAGAGGTTAAGGTGGTTGGACCGTACGTCAATATCTTTGTTGACATGCGAAAGTACGGTAGAGATGTTATAAGCGTGCTTAGGCGTGAGGGTGAGTCCTACGGCTTCAGTAAGCGCCCATGTAAGCGTATAGTAGTTGAGTATGTATCGGCTAATCCTGTACACCCGCTACATATAGGCTCAGGAAGGAATGCTGCCCTAGGTGAGTTCATAGCTAGGGTGCTTGAGTTGAGTGGTAATAAAGTAGAGAGAAGGTACTACATAAATGATCTTGGTTTACAGGTTGCTTACTTAGCGTATGGATATATGCTGCTGAATAGGCCTAGCCCGCCAGGCAATATGAAGATAGATCACTTCATGGGCTTAATTTATGCTGCCACAGCAACACTCGTTGATATAGTGGCTCTAAAGAAGGAGATAGAGAAAGCTAAAGATAGCGGTGACACGGAAAAGTACAGAGAGTTGAGTGACAAATTAAGCGAATTACTTGGAGACTTAGAGAGAATTCGAAGTAAACTACCTGAATACATAGACAAGCTAATAGACAGAATTAAGGAGCGCAAGGACCCTCTTACTGAAGTTTACGACATAATGCGCAAATATGAAAATGGTGATCCAGAAGTCTCGGAGTTAGTTAGGGAAGCAGTAGAGAAGGTTATGGCGGGTATAAGAGCTACTTTAGATGACCTAGGCATAACAATGGATAGGTGGGATTGGGAGAGTGATCTTGTTCGAGAAAATTTAGTTTCTGAGATACTGGATAAGGCGCTAAAGTCACAGCACCTAACAATGAAGAAGGGCGTGCCAGCTCTTGACTTCAGTGAGTTATTAAGGAATGAAGAGCTGAAGACTAGATTAAAGATACCTAAGTTTACTGATATACCGCCGCTAGTACTTGTGAGG